>CAZCDP010000147.1:0-3967 GCA_964497675.1 uncultured Candidatus Epulonipiscium sp. | reverse complement strand
AAAATACTGTCCACCTGTTGCAGTACCAACACGATAATAACAGCATATAAAGCCTTGACAGGCGTTCCGCTTAAAAGCCCCACCGTCACAGAAAGCACAAAAGCCACCACCGCACCAACATAGGGAATCAGATTGGAAAAACCCGAAATAATACCAATCAAAATAGGATAGGGTATTTTTACAACAGAGAAGGATGCACTGATTAGCACTGCCATAATCACTGCATCAGTAAGCTGTCCTCCGATATACCCAGAAAATACAACATTAGTATCATGGCATATATCTTTAATCCGTTCTGCATTTTTTTCATTAAAAAACACGTCCACGACACTTTTACAATAATATATGATTGCTTCCTTATTTGTCAATAAATAGAACCCAATGGTAAGTCCCAGCACCAGATTGATAATCCATCCGCCGGCTCTTGTCACAGAATTTGCCAGCCCCAAAATAGCTGTTTGTATCCAGCCAGAAAAATTTGTGGCCCAATCGGAGAGTACGCCCTCAACATTTTGGAGCATCCCTATCTCTGCCAGCTTAACGTTCAGTAATACAAATAAATCTGTAAAATCTTGAATATGGCCGTTAATTTTATTCACCAAAGAATTAACATCCGTAGAACCAATCTTGCTCACCAGTATCTTAACACCTATCACAACCGCAAGCAGCAAAACGACATACGCTGTAGCCGTCCCTCTTTTTCTGGTGCGAAAAGACTCAGCACTTTTTCCCCCCATGGGCATCCATTTTTCCCATCGATTCTGGAAAAACTCCACGACAGGGTTGAAGAGAAAAGAAAAAACAAGAGCCACCAGCAAAGGTGCTAAAACTGAAATAAGCGTTCCTATCCCCTGAAAAAACACTTCTTTTGTTGCTGCAATATTTCTGATTATCAGGCCCAACGCATAGATGAGTAAAATAGTAAAAACCACATGAAACGAAATCTTTAGGTACTTTTTATCCCATGGCAACTTCAAACTGTTCCCTTCCTCCGTAACTTTCTTGTTATTTTATTCTTCGCAATACTTGCTTTAAAAATCCCCAAACCCGTATCGTTGAAGAAATACACAATCTTTCGTCAGGCGTATGGACATCAAACATATCCGGTCCAATAGAAATCATATCCAATCCTGGTATTTTTTCTGCAAATAATCCACATTCCAAACCGGCATGGATAGCCTCCACTTCAGCATCTTTTCCATAAATCTCCCGGTAAGTATCCTGAAACAGCTTTAGCAGCTGAGAATCAGGATTAAATTCCCATGCTGGATATTCAGCAGAAGATGAAATCTCCGCACCGGTCAACTCCGCAATACTTTCCATTTCATTATAGATGGCCTGTTTCAGAGAAGCCACAGAACTTCGCACCGCACTATGAAAAGTCATATTTTCCTCATTTGTTTTCACAATACCAATATTACTGGAGCTTTCCACTAAACCGGGCATTTCCATACTCATCGTTTTCACACCATATGGAATCAAAAGTAAAATATCTACCGCTTTTTTTGCCGTATCCTGCGTAAATACTTGTAATACTTTTTTCTGTAACGGTTCCAAGGATAAGGAAATTGCACTGTCACAGTTCCTATATTCATGAAGAAATGTGTGATTCAGTTCCTCCAACTGCTCTTTGATACTCGCCACATCCTCCGCCTTTAATAAAATTACAGCATTCCCTTCACGGGAAATGGCATTATCCATAAGTCCGCCGTCAATGGCAACCACCCTGACATCATACGCACTAAAAATGGTAAAAAGTATTCTACCCATCAATTTATTTGCATTGGCACGTTGTAAATGAATGTCAGAGCCAGAATGTCCACCCTTCAATCCACGAATTTTTAAAAGGTAAGGAATTCCCCAAGCCGGTGCCGCCTCCCGTTCCAGAGGCAACGTTATCGTGGCTCGCTTTCCGCCACAACAGCTTACTAAAAGTTTGCCTTCTTCTTCCGTATCCATATTTAAAAATAACCGTCCTTCAATATCAGAAACATCAAAGGCATTTGCACCTTTCATACCTACTTCTTCATCCGTTGTAAACACGACCTCAATCGGCGGATGTTCCAAGTCTTCTGCATCCAAAATAGCTAGACTATAAGCTACAGCAATGCCGTTGTCTGCCCCAAGGGTTGTCCCCTCTGCACTGATAAAATCACCTTCTATTTTCAGTTTCAAAGGGTCTTTCAAAAAATCGTGTTTTGTGCCCTCGTTTTTTTCGCACACCATATCAATATGCCCCTGTATAATCAAAGTAGGCGCATTTTCATATCCTTTTGTCCCTTTCTTTTTTACCAAAACGTTATTGGCTTCATCCTGACGGCAAAAAAATCCTCTTTCCTTTGCAAAGTTCATAATATAATCGCTGATGGCCTTTTCATTACCGCTGCCTCTCGGAATTTTACTAATTTCTTCAAAAAAATAAAATACGGAATTTAATTCTAATTGTCCTAATACACTCACAAAAACGCCTCCAATTATTTTATCTTGCCGGCTTTACCGATGTTTTTTGTTTTATCGTATTTTTTATCATACCATATTTTTCAATTTTTTGCTACGTCTTCTCAATGTCAAGATTAGACATAGTTATATCCATCCACGCAAAAAATACCAAAAAAAGTCCATCCTTGACAGAAGCATAATAAAATGCGTTTGCATTTTTTGCAATCAAAATCTGTACGCATTTTTCCTTGCCCTGTCTTAAAATACTCTGAAGCAACCACCAACGTTAGTATTTGCTCTGGCAACCGCAAAGGCGTTTGTCTATTTTGTATAAAAGAAAACTCCATGTTAAACGTGGAGTTTTCTTTTATACAAAAATCCCGAAGGGATAACCCTTCGGGATTGAAAGAACTTACGTTCTTAATGGTTCACTTAATCTTATACTAAGCCCTGAGCCATCATAGCTGCTGCTACTTTCTTGAAGCCAGCGATGTTAGCGCCTGCTACTAAGTCATAACCTAAGCCATATTCTTCAGCTGCTGTTGCAGACATATCATGGATATTCTTCATGATAACTTTTAATTTTGCATCAACCTCTTCAGGTTCCCAGCTGTATCTCATGGAGTTCTGGCTCATTTCAAGAGCGGAAACAGAAACACCACCAGCATTAACTGCTTTTGAAGGTGCAACAACTAAGCCTTTGCTCTGGATAAATGTAAGAGCTTCGTTTGTTGTAGGCATATTAGCAACTTCGATGTAATATTTTATACCGTTGTTAACGATTTTTTGAGCTTCTTCCATGTTGATTTCATTCTGAGTTGCACAAGGCATACAGATATCAACTTTAACTTCCCAAGGTTTTGTTTTAGGAACAAATTTTACGCCAAATTTATCAGCATAATCCTGAGCTTTATCACGGCCGGAAGCACGCATTTCAGCGATGTAATTAATCTTTTCTTGTGTTGTGATACCATCTGGATCGTAAATATATCCGTCAGGACCGGAAACTGTAACTACTTTACCGCCTAATTCAGCAACTTTCTGAATTACGCCCCAAGCAACGTTACCAAAGCCAGAAACAGCAACAGTTTTGCCCTCTAATGTATCACCAAAATGTGCTAATACTTCTTTTACATAATATGTAGCACCAAAGCCTGTAGCTTCTGGTCTGATTACAGAACCGCCAAATTCAAGAGCTTTACCTGTAAGAACGCCGTTTTCCCAACGTCCTTTGATTCTCTTGTACTGGCCATAGAGATAACCGATTTCTTTGCCACTAACACCGATATCACCAGCAGGAATGTCAACGTCAGGACCAATGTGTCTGTAAAGTTCTGTCATGAAAGCTTGGCAGAAACGCATAATTTCTCTATCGCTCTTTCCACGAGGATCAAAGTCTGAACCACCTTTACCACCACCGATAGGAAGGCTTGTTAAGCTGTTTTTGAATGTTTGTTCAAAACCAAGGAATTTAATAATGCCCATGTATACTGATGGATGGAAACGAAGACCACCTTTGTAAGGTCCA
>CAZCDP010000146.1:317-3986 GCA_964497675.1 uncultured Candidatus Epulonipiscium sp. | reverse complement strand
ATAAGCGAAGGATGAGAAATCTCCCTGTTGATTCCGATATCTACCACCTTCAAATCAATACCACCATGTTTCGCCAAAACAGCAACACCTGTTTTTCCATTTAACATATTGATGGTCTGCACCGCCGTCACTTCCTGGGGTGCTGTACTGACACCTTCTTCATAAACCCCGTTGTCGGCAGACATCACAATAATCGCTTTTTTCTCTAAACAGTTCTGCACCTGTCCGGTTATGCCTGAAATTTGAATCGCCAATTCTTCAAGTCTTCCCAAACTACCTATTGGCTTTATCAAATTATCGTTGTAATCTTTTGCCGACTGCATCGCCTTTTGATCCAGTGGCTCAATGGACATATAAAATTTCCCAAAATTCATTCTGGTCACCATTCCTATCTATAATAATACTATTTTACTATCTTTGTGGTATAAAAAAAAGGGGGAATATTTTTTCAGTGTGCAGCCAAAGCCATTTAAAACTGCGGGAACTGCAAATACTCGCCACCTTTTCAGTAAATTACTCCGCAAATCCATCCTATGGACGTTCGGCCTTCTTGCTGGGGTATCCTATGAAAAGGGCAGAAAAAAACTTTATCAACGCAAAAACCCTTTTCAGAAAAATCTGAAAAGGGTTTCCTTTTGTCGTGTTACTTTACAACAAAGGACTTACAGTCAGTACACTGATCCATAGAAGGAGCCGCTTCGTGGGTTCCTATCTGAACGGTAGCTAAACTACAGTAGTTTTGAGAACCACAGTGGTGTCTACACTGGTCTACAGTACATCTGATAGATTCATTTGCTTTTTCCATTTAAAATCCCTCCTGTTCTTTTGTTGCATACCTATTATGCCCCAAAGTGTAGAAATCAGTATGGATTTTTTTTACAATAAAAAAATTAAGATTTAAAAAAACGACAAAACATCTATGAATATTATAGACTTGTAATACCATAACATCCATAGACATTTCTTTTGGCTATTTTTTTATCTTAAAACACGTCTTGCTGTTACATAGCTTCTGGCACTATAAGAATCGTTAAGACTCGTTGTGGTAACACCTTTGACTTTTCCGGAAGAAGAGTGGATATACTGTCCGTTGCCCATATAAATACCCACATGGGAAATTCCACCGCTGCCGCCAGCATTAAAGAATACCAAATCTCCTGCTGTCAGTTCTGATTTATCAATTACTACGCCATTAGAAGCCATAGAAGATGAACTCCTGTTTAAATTGATACCGAAATGTTTCATAACTGAATATACAAAACCAGAACAATCTACACCAGAATTCAGATTGGTACCACCCCAAGCATATGGTGTACCTATAAACTGTTTCGCATAAGACACAACCTGCTGCCCTTTAGAAGAAGCAACACTTCTGGAAGGCTTTGCGCCAGTACGTACAGAAACAAATTCTGCACTAACATAACCTACAACCCCATTGTCTGTCTTTATTTTTAGCCATTCATTGCCGGGTTCCACTACATCAAACACATCGCCACCAGAAAGAACACCTAACACATTTCCACTGGTTGATGCTGTACTTCTAATCCGTAAACCAGTTTCGGCGGTTACAATACCATACATATTTTGCACAGGTGTACTGGGTACATTTTCTGTAAACTCTGGTAAACAGGAAAGCAACGAGCCACTTAAAAACTCTTTGCTGATATAAGCATTACCATTGTTATATGCCAACTGATACCAGCCGCTGTTCTGACCAATGACAGTAATTACATCACCATCATTCACTTGCTTTATTACTTCACTTCCAGTGCTCGCACCATTGCGAACATTGATGCTATTCCCTTTTACCGTTCCCTCTGCTCTGCTCACCTTTAAAAAATCATCAGAAACGTATGCATGATCGTTACCATTAAAGGAAACTTGAAACCAACCGTCCATTTTATCAATCAGCACCAGTTGGGAGCCTTTGTCCACTTTGCCAATTATAGTACTCTCTTCGCTGGCAGCGGAACGTACATTTACATTTTCGCCTGTTGATGTGCCTGTGGTTGCAGCAAAAACTGCTGATGTACACAAAGCAGATATAATAACAGCTGTAACAACTGTAGTATCCATTGTTTTTCTAAATCTCATTTTATAATCATCTCCATAATTTACATAATCACTTTTTTCCTCATAATTGTTACGTATTTATTAAATTTATTATACAAAATAGTAACAATATTGTCAAGAATAAATATTGTTTCTTTGCATATTTTCAATATGAATGGATATATTGATAGTTTTACCTTTTTATTCTCAGCCAAGATTATATTATTCCTGTAAAAACATAAACTGCCATAAATCTACTCTTGTCCTAATGAAAAATAGAAAAAACTGGTGACAACCCGTTATTTTTCGTTTATCCTTACTTAATGAGGTGATAAAAATGACCATTCAAAAACTAGAAGAATTATTGAATCACGGAGAATCAGAAAAATTGGATTATAAATTAGAATTTAAACTGGAACTGGAAAGCAGTAAAAAGGAATTTGCCAAAGACGTCTGCGCCATAGCCAATTCAAAAGGAGGCAGAGGCTATATCATTTTCGGTATACGGGATAAAATAAAAGAAGTGGTTGGTGTTACTACAAAGGTCTATGATGAAGAACGGGTACAGCAGCTTGTAAGCAGTCGGCTGGATCCGCCCGTTCCCGTACGTCTGGAAGAACTCATTTATCAAGAAAAGAAAGTTGTGGTACTTACAATATTCAAAAGTGAACAGCTTCCCCATCAAATTATTCAGACCGGTACTTTTTATATTCGTCGGGGCAGCACCTCAGATGTAGCACGCCGCCATGAACTTGCTGCCATGCTTCAGGAAAACGGTCTGGTTAGCTGGGAAAAGATATTACAGCGAAACGCCACAATGGATGATTTGGATTGGGGGCTGATACAGCGGCTTGTTGCAAAAAACATAAGAAAAAAATCAGACAGCTCCCTCCTTATGTTAGAAGCGCTTGGCATTATTGGCCGCGAAACAGGCAGTAATTTTTTCTACCCCACCATGGGTGGTATTCTTTTATTTGGAAAAAAACCGCAAAACTTCTTTCCTGCCATGGGAATTCGTATCGAGTACTATGGAAAAGCCACTCTGTTGGAAGGGAATATCCCCTCCCTATTAGAACAGGCTGAAGGATTTTTATACGATATCTTCCCCAATAAAAGCTATCCGGTGAAAGCCGTTTATGAAGCTCTTTATAACGCCATAGTACATCGTGATTATTGGGACTATTCCAGAGAAATTCATGTTTCCATTGATGACAAAAAAGTAGAAATCGTAAATCCCGGTGCAATCTGGCGTGCAGGTGGTTTAATTCGTTTTCAAGATGAACTCAATCCTCCCAGAAGAAATCCATGGCTCTACCAACGCCTGCTGTTTTGGGATAAACGCCAACGGCTTTTAAATAACCCCTATGGCATACGTGTTTTAAGGAGCAGTTTTAAAAATGGGGATAATCTTGTAAAGTTTATTAACCTCCCACGTAAAAATTTGTTCAAAGTCGTTCTCCCTGGAACGAAAGAAGTTCTGTCATGCCTTTAATTCGAAAAGCTATCCCATTCCATTGAATAATAATTGGAATCAAAGAATAAAATTTTACTTTTTCTATGGCAAAAGCCGTTCTTCGGGCGTTCCCATTTTCTTTGGGATGCGTAGTAAATCCCCTT
>CAZCDP010000146.1:0-307 GCA_964497675.1 uncultured Candidatus Epulonipiscium sp. | reverse complement strand
CTGATTCCAATTAGGAAACTTTTCCCCCAAAAGTCCTTACTCTTTGGTGGGGAAAGAGTAGTTTTTTGACAGTCCAATTTTTTTAAAA
Organism: uncultured Candidatus Epulonipiscium sp.; assembly: GCA_964497675.1. Lineage (GTDB taxonomy): Bacteria > Bacillota > Clostridia > Lachnospirales > Anaerotignaceae > CAZCDP01. The sequence continues at coordinate 219 of CAZCDP010000146.1, read as the reverse complement.
AAATTATTATACAAACTCAAGTATGGCATTTGGAAAATTTATAGACCGGTTTTTTAGTATAAGTTTATATATATTTTTCTTTCAAAATAATGTATCATGGTATTATATGTAATTTTATGTAGTAAGATAGTTAAATTTATTTAAAGATAGTTTGTGTTTTTAAGCAAATAATCTAAATTAATTTATCTTTAACAGAGATTTTGTAACAAGTAAAGAATC
>CAZCDP010000145.1:0-4015 GCA_964497675.1 uncultured Candidatus Epulonipiscium sp. | reverse complement strand
CATGGAGCTGCAAGGCATTTCCCTCCCTATGCAGAGAGAAAAATGCCGAGAGGTGTTACAGGAGGTTGGGCTTTTGGACTATATCCATAAATTTCCCAAAGACCTTTCCGGGGGCATGAAACAAAGGGTTTCCTTTGCCCGTACCCTGCTTGCGGGGGCGGAGATGCTGCTTTTGGACGAACCCTTCAGTGCGTTGGATTTTCTCACCAGAGTGGATATGCAGGAATGGCTGTTGGAACAGTGGATACACCTTAATAAAACCATTTTGTTTATCACTCATGATGTGGAGGAAGCTATTTTCCTTTCCAAAACTATTTTTATCATTCAAGAAAGACCTTTTTCCAGTATGGAGAAAATAACCGTTCCTCTGGATTACCCCCGAAACAGGGAGGACTTGAAACGGAAGGATATTGTAGAGCTGAAAGAAACGCTCATTGAAAAATTAAGACAGAAGGTGGAAGTATGAAAAAAAACCTGCCATCTCTTATTGTGACTTTTTTGCTTTTGGTGATTTGGCAGACGGCGGCTATGGGTATCAACGCCGCATATATCCTGCCATCACCCATTCAGATTCTGAAAAAGCTGTGGGAATTGCGAATCATACTGTTTACCGTTCATTTGCCTGCCACCATGGGAGTCACTTGTCTGGGGCTTTTGATTTCTGTTGTACTGGGGCTGTCTTTGGCGATTATAATGGATGTAAGCCCGAAGCTGGAAAACGCCTTATATCCCATTATTATTGCCTCCCAAACCATCCCTACAACAGCCATTGCACCCTTATTCGTGCTATGGTTTGGGTATAGTATCTGGAGCAAGGTTCTGGTTACGATATTAATAACCTTTTTCCCCATCACCATTACGGTTTACGATGGCTTTAAATCTACAAAACGGGAGATGGAGGAGCTTTTGATGACCTACGGAGCGACGAAAAAGGATATTTTTATAAAATTAAAACTGCCCACAGCACTGCCTCACTTTTTTTCTGCTATCAAGATGGCAATTCCTTTGAGTATCATTGGAGCGGCCATTGCGGAATGGCTTGGGGCACAAAGCGGGCTGGGGTATTTTAGCAAAAGAATGATGACACAGCTGGATGGAGCAGGGGTTTTTGCTCCTGTCGTATTGCTGTCCGCAGTTGCTATGCTGGCAGTGGGAGGTATCACCATTTTGGAAAACAAAATTGTAAAGTGGAGAAAGGAGCTTTAACGATGAAAAAAAGAATATTAGCAGTACTGCTGACCATGGCAATGGCGGTTTCTATGGCGGCTTGCGGTACGGAACAGAAGCCTGCAGAAGCACCGGAGAAGGAAGCGGCGGCAACAGAAGGGGAATTGGAGGATTTTGATATTGTACTGGATTGGTATCCCAATGCGGTACACGCCTTTATTTATGAGGCAATGGAAAAAGGATATTATGAGGACGAAGGCTTGAAGGTCAACATCCGTTTCCCATCCAATACCAATGATGCGGTTTCCTTGACAGCAGCAGGCAAGGCTGATTTAGGTATCTACTATTTAAAAGATGTTATTATAACAAGAGTGAATGAAAAAGTGCCTGTAAAAGCTGTGGGTACTTTGGTACAATCGCCATTGGCTATTGTGTTATCTTTAAAAGAGAAAAACATCAAATCTCCTGCGGATCTTATTGGCAAGACAATCGGTTACAGCGGTTCGGCTTTGGCAGAAACCGTTGTAAAGAGCAACATGGAAAATGTAGGAGCAAAGGCGGAGGATGTTAAAATGGTGGACGTTGGTTTTGACCTTATGACCTCCATGACAACAGGAAATGTGGATGCTACTATTGATGGGTATATCAACCATGAAATGCCACAGATGGAAAAAGAGGGCTTTGACGTAAACTACTACTTTGTTACGGATTATGGTGTGCCTGATTATTATGAACTGGTATTTGTTGCAGGAGAAAAAGCATTAGAAGAAAATCCCGAAAAAATTGCTAAATTCTTGCGTGCATCGAAAAAGGGCTTTGATGATGTAAAGGCAGACCCAGAAGCGGCACTGCAGCTTTTGCTGAAAAACCAGAACAAGGAAAACTTCCCTCTGATCGATAGCGTAGAAAAACAAAGCATGGATATTCTTCTTCCTTTGATGGAAAAAGAAGAAGCACCATTTTTGACACAGAGTACAGAAATTTGGCAGAACAATGTGGATTGGATGTTTGAAAAAGGTCTAATCAATGAAAAAGTGGATGCGGCTGAAATGCTATCCGATGTTTGGAAATAAAGAAAGTGATTGCCCTAAGGGTACACCTATTTGGTGTGTTGCCCTTGGGGCTTTTTTATTACAGGTCGAGGGTGGTTGGGGGTGAAACCGCAAGAGAAGGTTAGATTTTGCCTATCGTTCCTTTTTTATTTTAAATTTGATATTTGAGGCAATCCTAAGTATAATAATACCAATGGTAAATAGAATTAAGGAGGCGAAGGCCATGAAAGCTTTGATTACAGGAGGTACCTCCGGTATCGGTCGAGATATGGCAGTGATTTTGAGCCATAAGGGATATGATTTGATTTTAGCATCCAGAAATACAGAAAAAATGGAACGGATGAAAAGAAAATTAAAGACAGAGGTGCAGGTTATCACTGTGGATTTGTCAAAAAAAGAGGACTGCTACCGTTTATATGAAGAAGTAAAGGACCAAGAAATTGAAATTGTAATCAATAATGCGGGCTTTGGTGCATTCGGAAAATTTTGGGAAATACCGCTGGCAACAGAACTGAATATGCTGGACTTAAACGTGCGTGCTGTGCATATACTGACAAAGCTGTTTTTAAAGGATTTCAAGAAGAGGAACAGGGGCTATATTCTAAATGTAGCTTCCTCGGCGGCATTTTTGCCAGGGCCATTATTGGCGGCCTATTATGCCACAAAGGCATATGTTCTGCGGCTTACCGAGGCGATTTATGAGGAACTACGGCATGAAAAAAGCCATGTCTATGTGGGAGCACTTTGCCCAGGCCCTGTGGATACGGGGTTTAATGAACGTGCCAATGTACGCTTTAGCCTTCCCGGTATGAAAAGCAGGAAAGTTGCCGCCTATGGGCTGAAAAAAATGTTTGAAAGAAAGCTGGTCATCATACCGGGTATCACAATGAAGGCGGCATATTATGGAGAAAAGCTTTTGCCTGAAAAAGTATTGTTGCAGGCGGCTTACAGAATGCAGAAGAAAAAAGAAGGATAAGTGGAGGGAATATGGGGAAAATTTTGGTATTAGCGGAAAAACCGTCGGTAGGTAAGGAACTGGCGAGGGTGCTGGGCTGTAAAAAAACAGGCGGCGGTTATATAGAAGGTGACAAATATATCGTAACATGGGCTTTGGGGCATTTGGTGACTTTGGCGGAGCCTGAGGCATACGGCGAGCAATACAAAACGTGGTCCATGGAAACACTGCCCATGATGCCGCAAAAAATGACGTTGAAGGTGATTCCCGAAACGGCAAAGCAGTTTGGTGTAGTAAAAAGACTATTGTTAAGTAAAGAAGTTTCTTCTCTTATCATTGCCACAGATGCAGGGCGGGAAGGGGAGTTGGTGGCACGTTGGATTTTGGACAAAACAGGATTTCATAAGCCCATCCAGCGTCTTTGGATTTCTTCCCAGACAGATAAGGCCATCAAAGAAGGTTTTGCCCGATTACGGGACGGGAAAGAGTATCAGAATTTGTACCATTCTGCCCAAGCGAGAGCCGAAGCGGACTGGCTGGTAGGGCTGAACGTAACCCGTGCCTTGACTTGCAAATATAACGCCCAGCTTTCCGCAGGACGGGTACAGACACCAACGCTGGCTATCATTGCCCAGAGAGAGGAAGAAATCAAAAGATTTGTGCCGAAAGATTACTACACGGTGCGTGGGGATTTGGGACGGTTTTTTGTAACCTATCATGACGGGAAAAACCAGACAGGAATTTTTGACAAGGAAAAAGCGGAGACCATTGCAGAAAAAATAAAAGAAAAAACTTTTACGGTTTCTGAGGTAAAGGTAACGAAGGGTTCTACGCCACCGCC
>CAZCDP010000144.1:0-4015 GCA_964497675.1 uncultured Candidatus Epulonipiscium sp. | reverse complement strand
TTGTACGTCTTCCAGAGTATAGCCCAGCCCCGTCAAGAGGGCTTCTGCCGCCTTATAGCTTTCAGGATGCACGCCTGTATTGTCCAGAACTTGTTTGCTCTCGGGAATTCGTAAAAATCCTGCACACTGCTCAAATGCCTTTGGCCCTAGCTTCGGTACTTTTAATAATTCTTTTCGTGAAGTGAATTTTCCGTTGTCTTCCCGATATTTTAAAATGTTTTTAGACACCGTACTGCTGATTCCCGAAACATAAGATAGGAGAGAAGGGGAGGCTGTATTTAGGTCTACCCCAACGCTATTTACACAGCTTTCTACAACACCGCCCAAAGCCTCTCCCAAACGCTTCTGGTTCATATCATGCTGATATTGCCCGACACCAATGGATTTTGGGTCGATTTTCACCAGTTCCGCCAAAGGGTCCTGCAGCCTTCGACCGATGGAAACAGCACTTCTTAGAGCAACGTCAAACTCGGGAAATTCCTCCGCACCCAGTTTGGATGCAGAATAGACAGAAGCGCCTGCTTCGTTGACAATGACATAGTAAATGTTTTTGGGAATCTCTTTTAACATTTCTGCCACAAAAAGTTCTGATTCTCGGGATGCGGTTCCGTTACCAATGGCAATCAGCTCTACACCGTATTTTTCTATGAAAGCTTTTAATTTTTTCTTGGCTTCTTCTGTTTTATTTTGTGGCGGCGTGGGATAAACTACAGCCGTTTCCATGGTTTTTCCTGTCTGGTCGATAACGGCGATTTTGCAGCCTGTACGGAAGGCAGGGTCCAGAGCCAGTACCACTTTATCTTTAATGGGCGGCTGTAACAGCAGTTGTTTTAGATTTTCTCGAAAGACACGAATAGCACTTTCTTCGGCTGTTTCCGTCAAATTGTTACGGATTTCCCTCTCCAAAGACGGGGCAATCAGCCGTTTATAGCTGTCTATAATAACAGAACGCAATATCTCCTCGGTTTGGCTGTCCTTTCGGATAATTTTCCGCTCTAGTTTTTGCAAAAGGACTTCTTCTTCCTCCACTTCGATTTTGACCGTAAGAAAGCCTTCTTTTTCACCACGATTGACGGCCAAAACCCGATGCCCTAGGATTTTTTTAATCGGTTCGTTGAAATCGTAGTACATTTCATAAACGGATTCCGCTTTTTCGTCGGTTGCGTTAGAAATCAAGATGCCGCTTTTCATAATTTCTTCTCTCAAAAGTTTTCTGAAATCTGCATTGTCGGAAATCCGTTCTGCCAGAATATCCTTTGCACCCTCAATGGCTTCTTCTATGGAGGAAACGCCTTTTTCTACGTCAAGAAACGCTTCGGCGTGTTCTTCCAGAGTAACCAAAAGCCGTTGTACCCAGATAAACTCCGCAAGAGGCTCCAGCCCCTTTTCTTTGGCAATGGTGGCTCTGGTACGGCGTTTGGGGCGGAAGGGGCGGTAGATATCCTCGATTTCCGTCATAGTTTCCGCCGCCATCAGTTTTTTCGCCAATTCTTCTGATAAATTTCCTTGTTCCTCAATAGTATTTCTAACCTGTTCCCGTTTTTCCTCCAGATTTCTGAGATAAACCAACCGCTCTCCCAATTCCCGCAATAGTTGGTCGTCCAGAGAACCTGTCATTTCTTTTCGGTATCGGGCGATAAAAGGGATGGTGTTCCCCTCATCGATGAGCTTTACTGTGTTTTCCACCTGAAAGGCTTTGATATTAAATTCTTGCTCCAGCCGTTTACATAAATCCATGTTTTGTTCCTCCTAAAATTTGAATCGCACTAGCATTTTTTTACAGGTTTCGCCGTCATATCCTAGAGTATAGGTATTAATATTGCCATCCTTTCGTTTTACCAGACCTCGTTCCAAAAGGAAATCCAGATGTGCCATGGTTTCGCCTACGGCAAACCACCGCTGGGAAAGGGGGAATTCTTCCCAGCACTTCCCACGCATGGACCATTTCATACGGGCTGCTATTTCATAGGAATTGAGCCAAGGCTCTTTTTCCAAAATATCAATGGTATTTTCCAGACGGTATTTATGGTGGTGCAAAATTTCCTCAATCCGTTCATAGACATCCATTTCATTTTTTCGATGGGCAGGCAGTGCTGTTTTGATGGCAAAGCCCTGTATTTTATGAAGGCTTTTAATATAGTTGCCCAAGGAATCGGTTACACCCAGCCAAGATGTGATGTTGGGCGTAATATCAAATAAAATATGGTCTGCAGTAAACATAAGCTGTTCCTGTTCCAGATAAAGGCACATCTGCCCCGGTGTATGCCCGGGTACAAGGATACAAGTAAAGGTGTAATCCCCCAAAGAGATTTTATCCCCGTCCTCCAGTGGTATGGCATCAAAAACGCCGCTTGGCGCAAAGGTACGGGCGGGGTTGGTGTCCCGTAGAATGGTTGTATATTCTTTCGGCATACCCTCTGTTTCGTACTTGTGTTCTGTTTTCGTCCATTGCTCTCCCATGGTATAGTTGATAAAATAGTGGTAATCGGGGCGGCTCATATAAATAGGCCTGCCTGTTTCCTTCATCAAGGTATAGGCTAGCCCCACATGGTCAGAATGGAGATGGGTGAGGAACATGGCAGTTTTTGAGAAGTCTATGGAAAGTTCTGCAAACCCCTCCCTGATTGCCGTCAGACATTCGGGACGATTAAAGCCTGTATCAATAATAAGACTTTCGTCCCCGGCCTTAATCACATAACAATTCAAATTTTTTAGGGGGTTGTCCGGCAGAGGTACATCTATTTTAAATATATCAGGCTTTGTATATACTTTTGTTATCATAAGGTTTCCTTTCTTTTTCAAAAATGTAAGCGTAATAAATTTAGTATAAGGCTTTTTTCACACAATCACAATAAAAAAGGCGGACAAACCTTTTTTGGGGCAGAAAAAAAAAGAAACCCTTGTATTTTCAAGGCTTTTATGTTATCATATGACATTGTAAGTTGAAATTATCCTTGCTCTTCTTTTCGGAGGAGGGCCATAAGTCCAGAAGGAGGTGTATGTTCATGAATAAGTACGAATTAGCGTTAGTATTAAATCCAACCCTTGATGAAGAAGCAAAAGCTGCCGAGGTTGAAAAAATCCAGGCGTTACTGGAAAGATTTGATGGTAAGATTGAAAAGGTTGATGACTGGGGCAAGAGAAAGCTTGCTTACGAAATCAATAAAATCAATGAAGGTTTCTTTAGCTTTACTGCTTTTGAAGCTCCGGCTTCCGCTCCGGCAGAAATTGAAAGCCGTGTGCGTATTATGGAAAGTGTTCTTCGTTATCTCATCATTCGCAAGGATGTATAATTGAGGAGGCGTTCTAATGAATAAAGTAATATTAATGGGCCGCTTGACAAAGGACCCCGAGGTAAGGTATTCACAGTCCTCTGAGCCTTTGGCAGTAGCCAGATATACGTTGGCAATAAACCGTCGGTTTAAACGCCAAGGTGAATCAGACGCCGATTTTATCAACTGCGTATCATTCGGTAAAGCTGGTGAATTTGCGGAGAAATATTTTAAAAAGGGTCAAATGGTAAGCATTGTCGGAAGACTTCAGGTGCGGTCTTGGGATGACCAGGACGGTAAAAAACACTGGAGTACAGACGTGATTGCGGAAGAGCAGTATTTTGCGGAAAGCAAGGCATCCTTTGAGAGCCATAAAGCAGCCGCAAAAGAGTCGGCTCCCCAAAAGGCGCCTGCTGCAGATGGTTTTTATCCCATAGATGAAAGCATAGAGGACGATGATTTGCCCTTTTAAAAATTCTTAAAAGGAGGATTACAAACATGATTCAGAAAAAACGTGGACGTAGGAAAAAACGTGTGTGCGCTTCTTGTGCTGATAAAATAACAAGCATTGACTACAAAGACATCAACAAATTGAGAAGATATGTTTCCGAAAGAGGAAAAATTCTTCCAAGAAGAATCACAGGAAACTGTGCAAAGCATCAGAGAGCTTTGACAACAGCAATCAAAAGAGCAAGACACGTTGCATTAATGCCTTATACACAGGATTAAGCGACCTAGTGTTT
>CAZCDP010000143.1:0-4035 GCA_964497675.1 uncultured Candidatus Epulonipiscium sp. | reverse complement strand
ACCGTGGGCGTTGCCCTCTCCCACAAGCCTTTAAAAAGGCTTGACCTAAACTTTACCAATGCAAAAACTATGTTTTTGCGTAACTTCCAAGGAAAACGCAGTTGTACATTTATAGGAAAGAAAAAATATTTAGGCTAAAGATAAAAATACCATAAACCGTGGGCGTTGCCCTCTCCCACAAGCCTTTAAAAAGGCTTGACCTAAACTTTAATTTTAGGCGATTATTTGCGGTGGATTTGGGAACGAAGGGTTACCATCCAGCATGATTATATGCCACACTTCAACCCCCAAAAGACAGCTTACACCTTAAAATAACAGGAAAACGTAGTTTTCCGTTAAAAGTTCTTTGCCCCTCTTTCTTTAATAGGGCATCGGTAAGAAGACCAAACGCCCATAGGGCGGATTTGCGCAGCAAATTGCTGATAAAGGGGGGTTTTAGGTAAAACCGCAATGTCTTAGCTTTTTCTCCATTCTATCCCTAGGGCTTTCCTTGGCTTTTGTCACATTTTGTACTTGACTTTCTTATGGGTTACTTTTATAATAAAATCAAGAATTGAATATGAAATTCTTCAGGGCAGGGTGTAATTCCCGACCGGTGGTGACAGTCCACGAGCGGACGAACTTTTGTCTGCTGATACGGTGAAATTCCGAAACCGACAGTGAACGCAATCTTTTGGTTGTAAAGTCTGGATGGGAGAAGAATAAAGTTTGGTGCTTTTTCCTATGGGAAAATTCATCATCCCTTTATTTTGCTTGTTGCAGCCTGAAGATTTTCAGGCTGTTTTTTATTTTTTGAAAACAGCTCGCTTTTATTCCGGCGATTTGCCATGCAAACTGAAAATTCAGATTAACGAACAATATGGAGGTAATAAAAATGGAAAACATTTCATCCGGAAACAGAGTAGTAACGGTAAAAAGAAAAATCTCAACAAAACAAATGGTAGTGATGGCAATGCTTGCGGCGATTTCTATTGTATTTATCGCTCTGGTTCGCTTCCCAATCTTTCCCGCAGCGGCATTTTTGGAATATGACCCGGCTGACATCCCAATTTTAATCGGCACATTCCTCTACGGCCCTATTGCCGGCTTTGTGCTGACCATCATTGTTTCTGTCATCCAAGGCGCTACAGTCAGCGCCGGCAGCGGTATCATTGGTATTATCATGCATATCATAGCAACGGGCAGCTGTACCCTCATTGCAGGAACGATTTATTTCAGAAAGAAAACAAGAAAAAGTGCAGTCGTTGCTCTCATAATCGGAGCGCTTACTATGACCATCGCCATGGTGCTGATGAATCTTGTGTTAACTCCTCTCTTTATGGGTGCGCCTTTAGAAGCTGTTTTGGCTATGATGGTACCTGTCATCATTCCTTTTAACCTCGTAAAATCTGGCATTAACTGCTTCGTCACATTCTTGCTTTATAAGTCTATTTCTCATGTGATTAAAAACGAGCATAACTAAAAACGAACTTTGTACATCTAATAAGATATACCCCGATTCAGGGTGAAGACTTTGTCTTCACCCTGTTGTTTTATGCTAAATTTCAACAAAAAATCTCCCCGTATTCTTTTTTTGAAAAAGAAAATTCCCTAGGAATTTACAAAAAACAACTGTGATAAAGTACATTGTCTGACCCTTTTCTTATTGTCAATTACCACGATTATGCATATAATAGTACTGTCAGGGGAGAACGCCTTTCATAAAAGAAGTAAGCTTTAAAAATCCCATGGGCGGAAAGAAGGTAGGTACATGAATAAAAAAACAGTAGTAGTACTATTCGGCGGACAGTCATCGGAGCATGAGGTTTCCAGAAACTCTGCATCCATGATTATTTCCAACATGGATAGCAAAAAATATTTCATTATTCCCGTGGGTATCACAAAGACGGGTAATTGGCTGATTTATAACGGGCCTGTGGAACATATCAAAAGCGGAGAATGGGAAAAATATGGCACCCCTGCCATACTAAGCCCTGATGCTACCCAAAAAAGCTTATTGAAAATTGTGGGGAAAAGAGTAAAGGAAATCCCCGTAGACGTGGTTTTTCCCACCCTTCATGGCTTTTGGGGTGAAGACGGCACTATTCAGGGGCTTTTGGAGTTATCTCAGATTCCTTATGTTGGATGCGGCGTACTGTCTTCCAGCATCTGCATGGATAAAATATATACCAAAATCATTGCAAAAGAAGCAAGAATCCCACAGGCGAATTATCTATGGATTTATCGGAAAGACCTCCAGCACAAAAAAAAGGGTATTCTGACAAAAATAGAAAAAAAGCTGGGGTATCCCTGCTTTATCAAGCCTTCCAATACAGGCTCCTCCGTAGGCATCACAAAAGCCCACGATAGAGCAGAATTGGAAAAAGGATTGCTTTATGCGGCAAATTATGATCGCAAGATTATCATTGAAGAATTTATTGATGGCCGTGAAATAGAATGTGCAGTACTGGGAAACGAAAACCCTATTGCCAGCGGCGTCGGCGAAGTGTTAGCAGCGGCAGAATTTTATGACTATGATGCAAAATATAATAATGCGGCATCCCAAACAGTGGTTCCCGCAGACCTGCCAGAAGAAATTACAGAAAAAATTCGTAAAACTGCCATAAAGATTTTCAAAGCAGTCGACGGAACAGGCCTCGCAAGAGTAGATTTTTTTGTAGACAGAAACACAAATAAAGTGATTTTTAATGAATTGAATACCATGCCGGGGTTCACGCCTATCAGTATGTACCCTATGCTTTGGGTAGAACGTGGCAAGGAGAAAAGCGTACTGATTGACGAGATGATTGAATTGGCACTGACAAAAGAAAAATGTATCAAACCACAGGAGGAATGAGTATGGATAACAGACCCATAGGAGTCTTTGACTCCGGCGTCGGCGGTCTGACAGTGGTAAAACAGGTCATGAAAACACTGCCTAATGAAAATATCGTGTATTTCGGAGATACGGCAAGACTGCCCTACGGCTCAAAATCCAAAGAAGCGGTGACTAAATTTTCCAGACAGATTGTGCGATTTTTGCTGACAAAGGATGTAAAGGCCATTATTATCGCCTGCAACACAGCAAGCTCCAACAGCTTAGATATTTTAAGAGAAGAATTTGAGGTACCTCTTTTCGGTGTGGTTATTCCCGGAGTAGAGGAGGCTTTGCGTTCCACAAAAAATAAAAAAGTAGGCATTATCGGCACAGCAGCAACCATACGGAGCAACGCTTATAAAACACTGATTTGTGAATCAGACAGTGAAATACAGGTGTTTTCTAAGCCCTGTCCCCTTTTTGTTCCCTTGGTGGAAGAAGGCTGGACAGAAAATGATATTGCAAAACTAACAGCGGAACGCTATCTCAGAGAATTGATAAACCAAGGCATCGACTCTCTTGTCCTGGGCTGTACCCACTATCCCTTGCTAAAACGGTGTATCGGAGAAACCGTAGGGGACAGGGTAAAGCTGGTGGATCCTGCCAAGGCAACAGCAAAACGAGTGGAAAAATTTTTGGAGACAAACCAACTGCTGAACAAAAAAGAAAATCAGGGACAGCGGCTGTTTTACGTCAGTGACTCTACCGATAAATTCGGATTCATTTGCCAAAAAGCATTGAAACAAAGCTATGAACCGGAAATCATAGATATTGAGAAATATTAAAAGCCTAAGAAATAGCACAAAAAAAGGGTTTTGGAAGCCATAAAATTGGCCTTCGAAACCCTTTCTTTGATGAAACCTATAAATCGTGGGCACCGCCTACACCAGCCGCCTTTTAAAAAAGGCGGGCGAAAGCTTTGATAGAAAAATCAGATAATCTAATTTCACAAGGAAAACGTTGTTTTCCTTTATAGGTCGAGGGTGAAACCCTCGTGGTGGTTTGGAGGTGAAACTTCTAAGGTCTTTCTTATGCCTTTCTTTTGATTTTCTTTTGCCTTTCCTTGCCTTTTAAAAAAGGCGGGCGAAAACTTTGATAGAAAAATCAGACAAGCTTGATTTCACAAGGAAAACGTAGTTTTCCTTTTATAGGTCGAGGGTGAAACCCTCGTGGTGGTT
>CAZCDP010000142.1:0-4099 GCA_964497675.1 uncultured Candidatus Epulonipiscium sp. | reverse complement strand
TTTGAAGAAATGAATTTATCACCAGAAATCTGCAGAGCGGTTCTTGACATGGGCTTTGAGGAGGCAACTCCCATCCAGTCACAGGCTATCTCTGTTATTATGAGCGGAAGGGACGTTATCGGACAGTCCCAGACAGGAACAGGAAAAACTGCCGCTTTTGGCATCCCTTGCTTGGAAAAAATTGACTCTGATGACAGAAGGCTACAGGCTATCATTCTCTGTCCCACTCGTGAGCTTGCCATCCAGGTAAGTGAAGAAATTCGTAAACTTATTAAATACAGGGAAAATATCCGTGTACTGCCAATTTACGGCGGACAACCTATTGACCGTCAGATTATGGCACTAAAAAAAGGCGCACAGGTTGTTATTGGTACACCTGGCCGTGTTATGGATCATATGCGCCGACGCACTTTAAAAATGGAAACAGTAAAAATGGTAATTTTGGACGAAGCGGATGAAATGCTGGATATGGGCTTCCGTGAGGACATCGAAACCATCTTGGTAAAGATTCCCGAAGAACATCAGACAGTTATGTTCTCTGCAACCCTTTCTTCCGAGATTCTGGGGCTGACAAAACGCTTCCTGACAGATCCGGAATTTATCAAAATCGTTCGTAAGGAATTGACAGTTCCCAGCATCGAACAGTTTTATTTCGATGTAAAGGAAAGAACAAAACCAGATGCGCTATCCAGAGTAATCGACGTTTACAGCCCAAAACTGGCACTGGTATTCTGTAATACCAAAAGACGTGTTGATGAAGTGGTAGAACTGTTACAGGGCAGAGGATACTTTGCAGAAGGACTTCATGGTGACCTGAAACAGGCACAGCGTGACAAAGTTATGCAAAAATTTAGAAACGGTACCATCGAAATTCTTGTAGCTACTGATGTTGCCGCAAGAGGTATCGATGTGGATGACATCGATATCGTGTTTAACTATGACGTACCACAGGATGAGGAATATTATGTTCACCGTATCGGCCGTACGGGACGTGCAGGCAGAGCAGGAAAAGCCTTTACCTTCTGTGTGGGCAAAGAAATTTATAAGCTTCGTGATATTATGCGCTACACCAAAACAAAGATTATTCAGCAGAAGCTTCCTACGCTCAGTGATGTAGAAGAAATGAAAACCAATGTTTTTGTGGAAAAAATCAAAGGTATCATTGAAGAAGGACATCTGACAAAGTATATCAACATTGTTGAAAACCTTGTGGAAGAGGATTATGCAGCTATTGATATTGCTGCGGCTCTTTTAAAGCATAATCTGGCAGATGTTAGCACTGACAGCCTTGAAGGAATCGATGATATTAATTTAGGCGGTACGGAGGTTTACGGCGGAGAAGGTAACCAGATGGTTCGCCTGTTCATCAATACCGGTAAGAAAAATAATGTTCGTGCTAAGGATATCGTAGGTGCCATTGCAGGCGAAGCAGGTATTCCCGGAAAAGTAATGGGTTCTATCGATATTTTCGATGATTACACTTTTGTGGATGTACCACAGGAATATGTCAAAGATATTCTCTATCATATGAAAAACAGTAAAATCAAGAACAAAAAAGTCAACATTGAAATTGCAAAAAGAGCAAAAGGCAAAGGCAGAAAGTAATCAATCTACCTTTCCCTTGCGGAATATTTGCTTTTCTTATAGTAACAAAAAAGTGCCTTACGCAGAGCGTAGGACACTTTTTTGTTTGTTAACAAGGAAAAAAATCAAAAAATTAAGGGGAAGCGAAGGGATACATCCTTTCACTGTTCCTCAACTGTAAGTATATTTATTTTTTATTGCATATTATTTCATAGTAGGCCTTTTTTGCTGAAATAATGGCATATTCGAGTGTTCCATTATTATCGATGGTTTTTTGAGCACAAGCCTGATAAAGAGGGAGTCTTTCCGCATACATTTTTTCCAAGGCTTCCGGGCTTTTGGAAAGTGGACGACTTGCATCAGCAGAAAGTGCCCCAGTATCACGTTCGATAAAGATAATTTTGCCGTTTAATTTCAGATAGTCCATATTGACTTTGTTTTTTACACAGCCGCCACCGGTAGAAAGGACAAGTTCGTTTTCTCCAGACAGTTCTTTCGTGACTTCTGTTTCTATGGTACGAAAGGCTTCTTCCCCGTATTTTGCAAAATAGTCTGCAATGGGCATCCCGATTTTTTTTACAATTTCCTCGTCTATATCCACAAAGCGCTTATTCAAAATCTTAGATAATTCCTTGCCAATGGTTGTTTTTCCACAGCTGGGCATACCGATTAGAACCACATTGGAACGTTCCAAAAGCAGTTCTTTATAAATGGTATCAATGGTGGAATCCTCTATCTTTTTGTCCAGAAAGATTTCAACGGCATATTTCGCTTGGGCAACTAGCATTTCCAGACCGCCTAGGGCTTTGATTCCCAGATTTTCCGCCTGAACGATGAGCATAGGCTTTAGAGGATTGTAGATGATATCCACAACGGCTGTACAATTTTTATAATCGGTCAAATTTATTGGGCAGTCGTCAATTTTTGGGAACATCCCTACGGGAGTGGTATTAATGATAATTTCGGCATCTCCATGCAGCTTTTTACATACATCATAAGTTATAGTGCCAGGACTTTCTTTATAATAAACCGTAATGATTTCTTTTGCTTTCAGATATTTCAAAACAGCAAGAATGGCCTTGGAGGCACCACCTTTGCCCAATACCAATACTTTTTTACCGGCAACCTGGATATTATTATGAGTGATGAGGTATAAAAATCCTGAGAAATCTGTGTTGTAGCCGGAAAGTCTGCCGCCTCGATTGACAATGGTATTGACAGCACCGATGTTTTCGGCGTGTTTCTCTATTTCATCCAGATAGGGGATGACGTCAACTTTATAGGGAATGGTGACATTGATGGCACGAAAGGGCCTTTTTTCCATAAATGTTTTGAATTCCTCTTTGGTTAAAGGTGTCAGGTCATAGGTGTAGTCTGCTAGTTTTTCATGTATGATTTTAGAAAAGCTGTGTCCCAGCTTTTCACCAATTAATCCGTATTCCATAAATCCTCCCACTTTCTTTTGTTTGTTTAAAAGGTTTTGCATTTTCATCATAATACAAGGAGATTTATTATGCAAGAAGTTAAAGAAAAACTTTGTAATATAATCTTAAAGCAATTTCATGGAATATAATGTTATAATAACAATAATAAACCAAAAAAATAAAAGAAATAGGAGAATGGTATGAAAAAATTAATTACGGTAGTTTTAGGCCTCTCCCTTTTGACAGGAATGGTTCTGACGCAGATGGACAGAAGCTTTGGCGCACAAAAGGATGAAATGAGAGGAGTATGGATTTCTACGGTGTACAGCGCAGACTATCCGTCTGTAAAAAATGACATCGCAAAACAGAAACAGGAATTTATTACAAAGTTGGAAGAAACGAAAAAAATCGGACTAAATACTGTGGCAGTACAAGTACGCCCTAAAGGGGATGCTTTTTATACTTCTGACATCAATCCTTGGTCTGAGATTTTAACAGGGGTACAAGGAAAGGACCCAGGCTATGACCCTATGGCCTTTATGATAGAGGAAACCCACAAAAGAGGGATGGAATTTCATGCATGGCTGAATCCTTACCGTATTACAACGAAGGGAACGGATTTGAACACCCTTGCAGAAAATCATCCCGCAAGACTTCATCCGGAATGGGTGATTGCCTATAACAACGCATTGTACTATAATCCGGCGTTGGATGAAGTAAAACAGCATGTTGCCGATACTGTTGAGGAAATCGTAAAAAAATATGATGTGGATGCCATCCATTTTGATGACTATTTTTATCCGTCCAATTATCCTTTGAACCCGGGAGAAACAAGGGATGGAGCCCAAGCCAATCAGCGTAGACAAGACATCAATGATATGATACAGAAAGTCAGCCAGACCATTAAGAATACAAAGCCTTCCGTAAGATTTGGTATCAGCCCTATGGGTATCTGGAAAAACAGCACTTCTGATCCTTCAGGCTCGGATACAAGGGGACAGGAAGGGTATTATAGCGTATATGGTGATGTGCGGACTTGGATAGCCAACGAATGGGTAGATTATATTGTGCCTCAGATTTACTGGGAAACA
>CAZCDP010000141.1:0-4127 GCA_964497675.1 uncultured Candidatus Epulonipiscium sp. | reverse complement strand
GTGGTTGGTATCGTGGGGGTTTTATTCCATTTTGGTATTGAATATGCCACAGAATTCCGTGTGGCAAATCCGGGTATACTATGGTTGCTGCCCTTTGGGGGGCTTTTAATTGTACTACTTTATCGTCTGGAAGGGATAAAAAAGGATAGAGGCACAAATTTTATTTTGGTTGCTGTTCGGTCCAATGAAAAGGTTTCTGTTAAAATGGCACCGCTGATTTTTATCAGTGCCATTATCACCCATCTTTTGGGTGGTTCATCAGGCAGGGAGGGGGCGGCCCTTCAGCTGGGCGGCAGTATTTCAGCTAAGCTTGGCAGATTGGTTAAGTTGGATGAAAAAGATGAACGTGTCATCACTATGTGTGGTATGAGTGCCGCTTTTGCAGCCTTGTTTGGTACCCCTATCACTTCAGTGCTCTTTTCTATGGAGGTTATTACCGTAGGTGTTATGCACTATTCTGCCATCGTTCCCTGTATCGTTTCTGCCTTGATTGGGGCAGGAATTGCAGCGTGTTTTGGAATTTCTCCCACAGCTTTTGTTTTAAAGGGGGTTCCTATGGGGATTACCATGTCAGATGCGGGAAGTGTGGTTTTGCTTGCTATCAGCTGTGCGGTACTTAGTATGGTTTTTTGTGCCATTATGAAGACAATTTCTGCGGCTTATAAGAAATACATTCCCAACCCATATGTCAGGGCTTTTGCGGGCGGCTGCATTGTGATTGCGCTGACGTATCTAGTAGGTGTCAGGGATTATAACGGGGCAGGAATGGACATCATTACTCGTGCCATTGAGGGCGAGGCTAAACCGGAGGCATTTTTTCTGAAAATTCTTTTTACTGCTTTTACACTGGGTGCAGGTTTTAAAGGTGGTGAAATTGTACCTGCATTTTTTGTAGGCGCAACCTTTGGAAATGTTATGGGGCATATTGTAGGGTTAGACCCTTCCTTCGCTGCGGGAATCGGTCTGGCGGCGATTTTTTGCGGTGTGACGAATTGTCCATTGACCGCCCTTATGCTTTCTGTAGAGCTTTTTGGAATACAGGGACTGGGCTATTATGCTCTGGCCTGTGCCATCAGCTATATGCTTTCCGGATATTATGGGCTGTACAGTGAACAAAAAATTATGTATTCTAAATTTAGACCGGAGTTTATTAATAAAAATGCCCTATAAATCGGGGTGGCTTGGTTATCACCAAACGGATTGGTAAGAAAAAGAAAATCTTTGGAACGACTATAGAAGGTGATTTGCATATTTCTAGTGAATAAATGACTATTTATGCAGAATTCTGGAAAAAAGAAGAAGAATGGGATGAGGGATATTACCATAAAAAGAGGGGGGGATAAAGACGTTTCAGAGCGGAAACTCCTTGATTTTGGCGTATTTCACAAAAAAAACAATGGGATTTCGGGCGAAAAAGAGGAAAATTACCCTTGTATTTCATTCATGCATGAAGTATAATACCAGTTGTATAAACTTATAAGAAAAACCTTGAGGGAGGAAATAAGATGAAAAAACTTTTAAAAGGAATTTTAGCGGCAACGATGATTGCTTCTATGGCATTGGCAATGGCAGGTTGTGCGGATAAGCCTGCAGAAGAAACAACAGAAGAACCCGCAAAGGAAGCAGCAGAGGGCGATGGCGGTGTACTTGTTATGGCGACAAACGCAGAATTCCCTCCATATGAATTTTATAAAGGAGAAGGACAGGAAGTCGTAGGTATTGATGCTGAGATTGCACAGGCTATCGCAGAAACCATGGGTAAAACACTTCAGATTGAGGATATGGCATTTGACTCTATCATTCCTGCCATTTTATCAGGCAAAGCTGATTTTGGTGCTGCCGGTATGACAGTAAATGAAGAAAGACTTGCAAACGTTGATTTCTCTGACACTTATATAAAGGCTTCACAGGCAATCATTATAAAAGCGGATAATACAGAAATTACAAACGCTGATGCATTAAAAGGTAAATCCATTGGTGTTCAGCTTGGAACAACAGGTGACATCTACGCAACGGATATTACAGACAAAGTAGAACGTTTCAACAAAGGGTTTGAAGCTGTTCAGGCAGTATCACAGGGCAAAATCGATGCAGTTATGATTGATGATCAGGTTGCAAAAGCACTGGCAGCAAAAAATGCTGATGTAAAAGTACTGGCAGAGCCATTTACAACAGAAGAGTATGCCATTGCAGTGAAAAAAGGCAACACAGAATTAGTAGAGCAGATTAATGCGGCTCTTGCTGAATTAAAAGAAAGCGGCAAGCTTCAGGAAATCATTGACAAATATATTTCTGCAGAATAATTCTGAATAAGTAAGTGATTCGCACCCACCATGAGGAGCTGCTTATGGTGGGTGAATTTTTGCTAAAACAAAAATGGGGGATGAGAATGGGAACAATGATGCTGTTGAATAGCAGCTTAATCGAGGGCCTGAGAACAAGATTTTATGCAAATTTTATTAATGGAAAAGGGTATCTTTTTATCTGGAATGGATTGGGCACTACATTAAAAATCACATTTTTTGCAGTGCTTTTGGGAATTGTTTTTGGCTTTACCATATCTATCATTCGTTCTACCCATGACATGACAGGAAAACTGAAATTACCAAACTTCCTCTGTAACGTATATTTGACCGTAATCAGAGGAACACCAACTATGGTACAGCTTTTGATTTTATATTTTATTGTATTCTCCAGTATGAACAATAAGAATGTGGTAGCAATATTGGCTTTTGGTATCAACTCCGGCGCCTACGTGGCGGAGATTTTCCGCTCTGGCATCATGTCTATCGACAAAGGACAGATGGAAGCAGGCCGTAGTCTGGGATTCAATTATTTGCAGTCTATGGTTTATATTGTAATGCCCCAGGCATTTAAAAATGTATTGCCTGCACTGGGCAATGAAATGATTGTACTGCTGAAAGAAACTGCGATTTGTGGTTATATTGCGATTCAAGATTTGACAAAGGGCGGCGATATTATCCGAAGCCGTACCTATGATGCCTATTTTCCCCTTTTGACGGTAGCGGCTATTTATCTTGTCATCGTTATGATTATGACAGCAGGCGTCAACAAACTGGAAAGGAGGCTGAGAAGCAGTGACCACTAATCATGATTGTTTGATAAAAGTGCAGCACTTGGATAAATCCTTTGGTAAACTGGAAGCCCTTTCTGATATTAATACAGAAATCAAAAAAGGTGAGGTTGTTGTTGTTATCGGCCCTTCTGGCTCAGGCAAATCTACTTTTTTGAGATGTCTGAATCTTTTGGAAGTGCCTACCAGCGGACAGATTTTTTTTGAAGGAATAGATATTACAGACAAAAAAACGGATATTAATATCCATAGACAAAAAATGGGAATGGTTTTCCAGCATTTTAATTTATTCCCTCATATGACCATACTAAAAAATATGATTATTGCGCCTATGAAGCTTCAGAAAAAAAGTGAGGCTGAAGCAACAGAGGTGGCCATGGATTTGTTGCGAAAGGTAGGATTGGAGGATCGGGCCAATGCTTACCCATCCCAGCTTTCCGGCGGGCAGAAGCAGAGGATTGCTATTATACGTGCCCTTTGTATGCAGCCTCAGGTTATGCTGTTTGATGAGCCTACGTCTGCACTGGACCCGGAAATGGTTGGCGAGGTGTTGGAGGTTATGAAAGATTTGGCAAAAGATAATATGACAATGGTTGTGGTTACCCACGAAATGGGTTTTGCCCGAGAAGTAGGAACCAGAATTATATTTATGGCAGACGGTAAGCAAGTGGAAGAAGGCGTTCCGGCGGAACTGTTTGACCATCCAAAAAGTAAGCGACTGCAATCCTTCCTTGCAAAGGTATTATAAAACAGAAATAGGAATTTATGGGTGTAGGCAAAGTCTTTATCCCCTTTTGGGGGTTTTGCTCCAAATCACCACGAAGGTTTCGCCCTCGACCCATAATGAAAAACCCTGTTAAAGTTTTTTACCTTTCTTTTTTGAAAAAAAAGAGAAAGGCTGGTGTGGGCAAAGCCTATGGTTTTGTATGTTTATTGACAGTTTGTAAGAGTGAAGACAAAAATCTTCACTCTTTTTTAATTATGACTTTAGTGAGGAAAGCCTGCAGGGCAGGCTTTAACAACCGCCCGCTCT
>CAZCDP010000140.1:0-4128 GCA_964497675.1 uncultured Candidatus Epulonipiscium sp. | reverse complement strand
CAGTATATCAAGCCAGATGTATCTACAATTTGTATTGGTATGGCAGCTAGTATGGGTGCATTCCTTCTTTCGGGAGGTGCAAAGGGGAAACGCTTTGCATTGCCGAATGCGGAGGTTATGATTCATCAGCCTTCCGGAGGTGCAAGAGGGCAGGCAACGGACATCCGTATCCATGCAGACAATATTTTGAAGACAAAGAAAAAATTGAATGAAATCCTAGCACAAAATACAGGAAAACCAGTTGAGGAAATTGAGAAAGACACAGAGCGGGATAATTTTATGTCCGCTGAAGAAGCGAAGGCTTATGGCTTGATTGATAAGGTAATTGCAAAGCCTCAGGAATGGAGATGAACCAATGACAGCGAAAACAGAAGAGAGGAAACAGCTAAAATGCTCCTTTTGCGGAAAGACCCAGGAACAGGTACGTAAGCTGATTGCTGGGCCCAATGTCTATATTTGCGATGAGTGTATTGAGCTTTGTGCCGGTATTATCGATGAAGAGTATGATGTTCTGGCGAATAAAACAGAAAATATGAATACGCCTAAGCCGAAAGAAATCAAAGAGATTTTGGATGATTATGTTATCGGTCAGGAGCGGGCTAAAAGGGCACTTTCCGTTGCGGTGTATAACCATTATAAACGAATTTCCATGGACGAAAAGGCCGATGATATAGAGCTGCAAAAGAGCAATATTCTTTTGGTAGGTCCAACAGGAACAGGAAAGACACTTCTTGCACAAACCCTTGCCAAAGTGCTGAATGTACCGTTTGCCATTGCAGATGCCACTTCTTTGACAGAAGCAGGCTATGTGGGCGAGGATGTGGAAAATATTCTGCTAAAATTGATTCAAGTGGCAGATTATGATTTGGAGCGAGCGGAAAGAGGAATTATTTATATTGATGAAATCGATAAAATTACAAAAAAATCTGAAAATCCATCCATTACCCGTGATGTCAGCGGGGAAGGCGTACAGCAAGCCCTTCTGAAAATCTTGGAGGGTACGGTAGCCAGTGTTCCTCCTCAGGGAGGTAGAAAGCACCCCCATCAAGAGTTTATACAGATTGATACTACCAATATTCTGTTTATTTGTGGCGGTGCGTTTGGCGGTATTGAAAAGATTATTCAGGAGCGTCTGGGGCATAAGGTCATCGGTTTTGGTGCAAAGGCACAAAGTAAAACAGATAAATCTAATGATGAACTGTTACAGGGTTTGATGCCTCAGGATTTATTGAAATATGGCTTGATACCGGAACTTATCGGAAGACTTCCAGTAGTGGTAACTCTGAACAATTTGGATGAAAAGGCTCTTATTAGCATTTTGACAGAACCAAGAAATGCACTGACCAAACAGTATGAGTATTTATTTGAGTTGGATGATGTACGTCTTGAATTTCAGGAAAATGCACTGAAGGCTATCGCAAGTATGGCAATGCAGCGGGAAACCGGTGCCAGAGGTCTTCGTTCTATCATGGAGGACTTCATCAATCCCATTATGTATGAGATTCCTACGGAAACAACTGTGGAAAAATGTATCATTACAGAAGGTGTTGTGCTGAACCATGAAAAACCGGAGATTGTCTATAATGAGAACAGACAGCCTATCAAACGGCTGCGCAAAAGAAAGCATAAAAGAGAAACCGCATCCTAACAACGAAACCATTTATAGCGGGATAAAAAGACACCATCTGTTGCAGTTCATCTGCAACAGATGGTGTCTTTTGTTTATTCATACCGGAGAGCTGTGATAGGGTCTGCTTTCGCCGCTTTTCTGGCTGGATACAGACCAAAGAAAATACCTACGACAGCCGAAAATACAACGGCTGTTACAACAACCATAGGTTTCACTACAACGCCAGTTCCAAGGGCCGCAGCGCCTATCATTACAACACTGATGCCGAGGGCAGTACCAATGATGCCGCCGCCAGCAGAAATTAATGCGGATTCTATTAGAAACTGCATTAAAACATCATTTGTTCGGGCACCTAATGCTTTTCGTATGCCGATTTCCCTTGTTCGTTCGGTAACCGAAACCAACATGATGTTCATAATACCGATGCCGCCGACCAACAGGGATATGGCCGCAATGGCACCGACTGCCAGAGAGAGCTTGACCATCATGCTGTCTACCATTTGCATATTTTCTTGGGCTGTATAAAAATCGATTTCCTCGGGAGTTTTGTTTTTCATACGGCTAAGGACTCCAATAAATTGATTTTTAAATATATCTGCATTAATGCCATCAGCCATAAATAAATCAAGGGACCAAGCAGTGTCATCTTGTTTCATTAGCAAAGATTCAGGAAGATAAGCTGTATCCATATTGTTACCAGATAAAAGCTTGATGAGAGCAGAATCGGTATTCTCATAGACACCAACAACCAGCAAATCTTCTATATTTTTATTTAGAGTAATTCTGATGGTTTGCCCCACCGCATTTTCTGTTCCAAAGAGGGCAAGTGCTGTTTTATCTTGTATAACGATATGCTTCTTTCCTTCTTGAGTATCTTTTTCATCAATCATTCGGCCATAGAGGACACTGACCTTTTGCACTTTTGTATAATTTTCCGCTACACCTATAGCTGATATTTTCATAGAAGTTCTGCCTTTTAAAATAGAAACCTGATTAGAAGCATTC
This sequence comes from uncultured Candidatus Epulonipiscium sp., assembly GCA_964497675.1. GTDB lineage: Bacteria > Bacillota > Clostridia > Lachnospirales > Anaerotignaceae > CAZCDP01. The sequence goes on along the minus strand of CAZCDP010000140.1, from coordinate 1,493 downwards.
ATGCCCATATAGGAGATTCTATCGCCAAAGGTTTCTTTTAAATGTTCGATATCATCCCTTGTAAACATATCATTGTCAGAATAATATCCATCGGCGGAATTCATATAAACCATAACTCTTCCCATACCTATATTGTCAAATTGGTCTGCAATGACACTGCGCATGGTATCTCCAATAGACACGATGGCGATAACAGAGCTGATACCAATAATCATACCCAGCATGGTCAGAAAGGAACGCATTTTGTTAATCCTTATGGCTGAAAAAGCCAGCTTTATATTTTCCCAGATAAGCATGAGGCATCCTCCTCTCTACGGACATCACTAATCATGATACCATCTTGAAAGCGGATGATTCGTTTTGTAAATTCTGCAATATCGTCTTCATGGGTAACAACGATAACCGTAACGCCTTCCTCGTTAAGTCTTGTAAAAAGCTCCATAATTTCTACGGAAGACGCTGTATCCAAATTTCCTGTCGGTTCATCGGCAAGAAGGATAGGGGGGTCGTTGGCCAAGGCTCGGGCAATGGCAACCCTTTGCTTTTGTCCGCCGGAAAGTTCATTCGGCAAATGCTCTAGTCGTTCTTCCAAACCAACCTTGCAAAGAAGTTCTTTTGCTCTTGTATGGCGTTCCTTTGCACCAACCTTTCCATAAATCATGGGTAACTCCACATTTTTTAGGGAGGAGGTTCGTGGAATCAGGTGGAACGACTGGAATACAAATCCAATCTTTTTATTCCGTACAAGGGAAAGCTGATCTTCCGAAAGCTCCATAACGTCAATGCCATCCAATATGTAGTTTCCTGTGGTGGGCTTATCTAAACAGCCCAATATATTCATTAATGTAGATTTTCCGGAGCCGGATTGCCCCATAATAGCCACAAATTCTCCCGATTCAATGGTAAGATTGACTTTTTTTAGGGCGTGAACCTGAATTGCACCAGTATCATAGGTTTTTTCCATTTCCGTTATTTTAATCATTTCGCTCATAATATCATTCCTCGCTCCTATTTATAGTCCGGCGGCAGTGACAATCGTGCCTTTCTTCAAATCGGCAGTAGGAGAAAGGACTATGTTATCGTTTTCTGCCAATTTATCGCCTTTGACTTCTGATTCTAAATCGTTCTCCACGCCAATTTCAATCGGTACGATTTCGATTTTGTTTTCTTTGTTTACACGCAGAACCTGCATTGTGCCGTCGGGATTTTCCATAATACATTCTAATGGAACAGTCAGTGTATGTTTGCTTTCAGCAATGAGTATTTTTGCTTTAGCGTTAATGCCTGCAATAAGCCCACCTTTATCGCCCTGTACTTCAACTAGGGTAGGGATTACTCGCTCGGTCGTACCATTCTTTTCCTCGCCTGTTGGGGAGATACGAGATACCATACCATTTACTGTTTTATCTTGTAAAATGTCAGCACTGATGGATACGGACTGACCCGGTTTTATTTTTCCAATATCATATTCGCTGACTAATACTTTCATTTGC
>CAZCDP010000139.1:2506-4184 GCA_964497675.1 uncultured Candidatus Epulonipiscium sp. | reverse complement strand
TATGGTCTGGATAATGAAAAAGAACAGAAAATCATGGTATACGACTTGGGCGGCGGTACCTTTGACGTTTCCATCATCGAAATCGGCGACGGCGTTATCGAGGTGCTTTCCACCAATGGTAATACACGTTTGGGCGGCGATGACTTTGACCAGAGAGTAATCGACTTCTTGGTAGCAGAGTTCAAAAAAGCAGAAGGTATGGATTTAAGCAAGGATAAAATGGCAATGCAGAGATTAAAAGAAGCGGCTGAAAAAGCAAAGAAAGAGCTTTCCACCGTAACTTCTACCAATGTAAACCTTCCTTTCATCACCATGAATCAGGACGGACCAAAACATCTTGATGTTACATTGACAAGAGCAAAATTTGATGAACTCACAAGCGATTTGGTTGACGGTACCATGGGCCCTGTTAGAACAGCACTTTCCGATGCCGGCTTGCAGGCAAGCGAAATCGACAAAGTTTTGCTGGTAGGTGGTTCTACAAGAATGCCGTCTGTGCAGGATGCTGTTAAGAAATTTACAGGCAAAGACCCATTCAAAGGAATCAACCCTGACGAATGTGTAGCTGTTGGTGCATCTATCCAAGGCGGTAAATTAGCAGGGGACGAAGGTGCAGGCAGTGTCCTTCTTTTGGACGTAACACCTCTTTCTCTGGGCATCGAAACCTTGGGTGGTGTTGCAACAAAATTGATTGATAGAAACACAACAATTCCAACCAACAAAAAACAGGTATTCTCTACAGCAGAGGACAATCAGACAGCCGTTGACATCCATGTTGTACAGGGAGAAAGACCTCTGGCAAGAGATAATAAGTCTTTGGGACAGTTCAAGCTGGATGGTATTGCACCAGCAAGAAGGGGCGTTCCACAGATTGAAGTAACCTTTGATATTGATGCCAATGGTATCGTAAATGTATCAGCAAAAGACCTTGGTACAGGGAAAGAGCAAAAAATCACCATTACTGCCGGCTCTAACTTAAGCGAAGAAGATATTGACAAGGCAGTAAAAGAAGCAGAGCAGTTTGCAGAAGCCGACAAGAAACGGAAGGAAGCTATTGATGCAAAGAATGAAGCGGATTCTTTGATTTTCCAGACAGAAAAAACATTGAAGGAACTGGAAGATAAGATTGGTGACGACGAGAAAGCAGCAGTGGAAGGCGAACTGAATAAATTAAAGGATACTGTGAAGGATTTGAATGTTGAAACAATGACAGAAACAGATGTTGCTAATGTAAAGGCTGCAACGGAAAGTCTGACACAGGAGTTCTACAAGATTTCTGAAAAATTATATCAGCAGACACAGGGTGCAGAGGGTGCAGAACCTACTGGTGACCCAAATGTAGTTGACGGAGAAGGAAAAGAACTGTAAAATAAAAGGCACGACCAAATAGGGGCAAGGGCGGGTAATGCGCCTGCCCTTATTTGCAGTAAAGAGATAAAAAAGGAAAACCGTTTATTTAAAAAGGGGAAGAAAAGGATAGAATCCACATTTTTAATAGATCGGTTTATTATTTTAGGTGGTGAGAAAGTTGGCTGAGAAAAGAGATTATTATGACGTATTGGGGGTAAGTAAAGGCGCTAGCGATGATGAGCTGAAAAAGGCCTATCGTAAAATGGCGAAAAAATATCATCCTGATGCAAACCCAGGAAATAAAGAAGCAGAAGAAAAATTTAAAGAA
>CAZCDP010000139.1:0-2496 GCA_964497675.1 uncultured Candidatus Epulonipiscium sp. | reverse complement strand
AGCCTATGAAGTGTTGAGTGACTCTACGAAGAGATCCCAGTATGACCAGTTTGGTCATGCAGCCTTTGAGCAAGGAATGGGAGGCGGCGGAGGCGGCTTCTATGGTGACTTTGATATGGGTGATATCGGCGACATTTTCGGAAGTATGTTCGGTTTTGGCGGCGGAGGAAGTACAAGGAGAAGCGGCCCAAGACGGGGTGCCGATGTCAATGTCAATATTCAGGTGACCTTTGAAGAAGCTATTTTTGGTGCAAAAAAAGAAATTTCCGTTAATATTGTGGATGAATGTGATACTTGCCATGGTACAGGCGCAAAGCCCGGTACCCATGCGGAAACTTGTCGGAAATGTAACGGTACGGGACAGGAGCGTTTTGTACAGCAGTCCATGTTTGGCGCAGTGACATCTGTCAGAACCTGTTCTGCCTGCCATGGTACAGGCAAACAGATTAAAGACCCATGTCAGACTTGCCGTGGTACAGGAAGGGTGCGTAAGACCAAGAAATTTGAGATTAATATTCCCAAGGGAATCGATAACGGGCAGACCATTCGTCTGGCAGGAAAGGGCGAAGTCGGTGAAAAGGGCGGAGGCTACGGAGATTTGCTGGTAACAATTTATGTGCAGCCAAGCCGTATGTTTGTGCGAAAAAGCACCAATCTTTACTGTGATGTGCCAATTACCTTTGTACAAGCAGCATTAGGGGATGACATTGTCATTAAAACGGTTGATGGAGAGATAAATTATACGGTAAAACCGGGTACACAGCCGGAAACAGTAGCAACAATACGGGGCGTGGGTGTACCTTATCTTCGGAATCCCAAAATGCGTGGTGACCAGATTGTGACCTTCAAAGTAAAGATTCCAACCAGTATGACGGAGAAACAAAAACAGCTTTTGCAAGAGTTTTATGGCAAAAGCACAACAACACCCGATTATGAGCAAAAAAAAGAGGAGCGTTCTAAAGAAGGTGAGGAAGAAAAAAAAAGCATCAAAGACAAGGTAAAGGATTTTTTTAAGGAATAATGTAATATTATAAAAAGTAATTGGGAACGAAGGGTTTCCAACTGAATTTGCAAAGGGAAAATTACGTGCCCCGAAAAAGATGGGGACAGCCGTAGTGCAGAAAAACGCTGTTTCTAGGGATAGCCTTTGCACGAGGAAATCAGTGTTTTAATAGATATCAAAAGGCAGACATAAAAAAATGTCTGCCTTTTTTGATTGCACAAAAGTAGTTGTTTAGGAAAAAGTCGTAAGGAAAAGAGAAAAGGCGAAAATATAAAGTGTATATTTTTTCGGTAAAATAAGGTCTGAAAATATAAGATATGCTTGGTGTGTCTGTTGGTTATGCATAAAATCAGATGTTAAAAAGTAAAGTATAAAATATAGCGTTAAAAAATGCCGAAATTTTGAAGCAATATATGTGGAATATGCAAAAGATGGAACACAAGGCAATAGACGGTGAATAAGACTTTTTTGTTCTTATTTTTGGGAGCGAGAATACGAGGGGGAAACAGGACAAATATACTTGAATGGGGAAAATGGCGGGCGTTTTTTTACAGGGGAATTGCGAATTTTTCAGAGGTATGCTAAAATGTAATAGATTTTGTAAAATAAAAAAGAATACAGAAACAGTATTTTTAAAGAAATGGAATGAATTTTATGGAGATTCTGACAAGGGTACAAGAAATTGTTTGGGGGCCTATTTTATTAATATTGGTTTTGGGAACAGGAGTTTATCTGACATTTCGCTTAAATTTTATTCAGATTTTCAAGCTCCCTTTGGCCATGAAATATATTTTTCAGAAGGAAAAAACGGCGGATGGTGATGTTTCCAGCTTTGCGGCACTTTGCACAGCTTTGGCGGCGACTATTGGTACCGGCAATATCGTGGGGGTTGCTACGGCTTTGCGTGGCGGCGGCCCCGGTGCGCTTTTCTGGATGTGGATTTCCGCTTTTTTCGGTATGGCAACAAAATATGCCGAAAGCTGTCTGGCGGTAAAATACCGTGTAACAGATGACAAGGGGGAAAAGGCAGGAGGCCCCATGTATTATATTGAATATGGCATGGGAGAAAAGTGGAAGTGGCTAGGAAAGCTTTTTGCGTTTTTTGGTGTTTTTGTGGCGTGCTTTGGATGCGGTGTTTTTGCACAGGTCAATTCCATTACGGAAGCCAGCCGGATTGCATTTCATGTATCGATTCCTGTGGTAGGGGTTATTGTGGCATTCATATCCGGTGTGGTGATTCTTGGGGGAATCGAGAGTATTTCTAAGGTGGCGGAGTGGTGTGTACCTTTTATGGCGATTTTTTATACCGTGGGTGCCCTATTCTGTATTGCTGCCAATGCGCATCGCTTGCCATGGGCCTTCCATGCGGTTTTGAAATCTGCCTTTACTCCTACAGCGTTGGCCGGCGGTGCATCGGGAACTTTTGTGATTTCTGCTATGACAGCTATGCGTAACGGCATTGCAAGGGGGATTTTTTCCAATGAGTCCGGTTT
>CAZCDP010000138.1:2787-4200 GCA_964497675.1 uncultured Candidatus Epulonipiscium sp. | reverse complement strand
CAGAAACGGCAGTCAGAAAAGCAGAAGGAAGCAAGAGTAAGGGGATAGCCATTCCTGTGAGCCTGCCATAAGTACTCATAGCGACACTGCTGCTTTGCCCATAAAGTTGCAGCCGCTGTGGAATCATGATATTTTCCACTGTGGAAAGAAGGGAACTGGTGATGCGGCTGGCTGTCAAGGGTAGAGCCATGGAGGAAATCATGGAAAAAACTTCTATGGTAGAAAGTGTTGGCTTCCTTGTATAGTTTTTATAACGTTTGAATCGTAAGTAGCTTAAAAAAACAAAGATAAAGGATATTACTTCGCCGCAGACGATACCTACAACAGCCGCACCGCAGGCGTAAGACAGTCCCATCGGTACAAAAAAAGCAGCAAGCAGGAAGATTACCAGTATACGCACGCACTGCTCAAGTACCTGAGAAATAGCGGGGACAAGTGTATTTTGAAGTCCAAAGAAATAACCACGTATACAGGAACCGGTGGACATAAAAGGAATAGCAAAAGCCAGAATTTTTAAAGAAAGAGCTGTACGGCCTTCTTTCAGAATATGTACGGAAAGAGTTTCTGCACCAAAAAAAAGAAAGACGCTGAGGAGAAGGCTAACCAGCAAGCACATCCCTACGGATTGTTTCAGCACACGTCCCATGTTGCCATGCTGTCCCTTCGCTTTTTCCTGAGCGGTCAGTTTGGATATGGTGGTTGTAAAACCAGAGGAAGTAATGCTCCATGTCAGCATATAAATGGGCATAATCAGTTGATAGAGCCCCATACCTTCTGTTCCGATAGCATTGGCCATAAAAACGCGGTAAAAAAAACCCATGAATTTTGTGATGAAGTTCGCCGTAGTCAGAATCAGCGTTCCTCTAATCAGTGCTCTTTTGCTCATAGAATAACCCCATTTTCATGATATTCTATTCAGCATATGCGGAGGACGCGAAGGAAAGTACAAAAAAGAGTGGTTAGGAGATGGGGTAAATAAAAAGGATGAAGTATATCGTATTTTTATGGGGAATGGTTGTAATAAGAAGCATTTTTTTATAAAAAAATAGGGTGAAGAAAACCTTCACCCTAAACTGTTCATTTCTTTTATTTATTTTCTGCTTTTACTTCTTTCGCCACAGCCATTCTATGGAATACATTAATGAAAATCATAAGGCTTAGGATGGATACGCCCAATGTCAAGAACAGGTTTTTGGTGATACCTGCTACAAGATATCCAATCATACAACAAATAGCAACAGTAACGACATAAGGTATCTGTGTCGATACATGGTCGATATGGTTGCAACCGGCACCGGTAGAAGATAAAATCGTGGTATCTGAAATTGGTGAGCAATGATCGCCAAAAACAGAACCAGCTAATGTTGCAGAAAGAGAGATAATGGTAAGCTCTGGTGCAACCCTACTGCAAAC
>CAZCDP010000138.1:2027-2777 GCA_964497675.1 uncultured Candidatus Epulonipiscium sp. | reverse complement strand
TTTCAAGAGTTTTATGATAGATTCCAGTATATTCAAAAATAATAAGGGGAATCAGAGTGGTTGGCATATTTGAGGTTGCAACCAATTCGCCTACATATTCGCCTGTGCTTAATAAGTCACGACAAACACCACTGATGGTCCAAGCAAGAGTCAGGATAATAATGGCGCCAACCATAGATTTTACACCTTGACCGATACCATCCATAAATTCTCGGAAATTTAATACTTTTCTTGGCACGAAAAGGAAGAAAGCAACAATCAAAGAGACAAAGCTGCTCAAGGCAAGAGCAGGGCCTGCATCAGTATTACCAAAACCTTCGGAAAGAGTCATACCGCCTTCAAAATATCCACCAACATAAAGCATGGATAAAATGGAGAAAATAATCAGTGATGCGATGGGAATAATTAGGTCGAAAACGCGACCTTTCGGTGAAATACGGAGCTGATTCAGCTCATCGTTGTCAGTACTGGAATTGCCTGCTTCAGAATCTAAAATACCATGCGTGATTGCATTATGTTCAAATTTTTCCATCAGACCAAAATCCAACTGAAGGCAAGAAAGAACGATAATCATAATAATGGTTAAAATGGCATATAGGTTGTAAGGAATAGATTGTATGAAAGATTCCATTCCGTTTAAACCTGTATCACCCATCTGGGAAATAACAGAAGCTGCCCAGGATGAAATAGGGGCAATGATACAGATTGGCGCTGCTGTAGCATCAATGATGTACGCAAGTTTTGCATGTG
>CAZCDP010000138.1:0-2017 GCA_964497675.1 uncultured Candidatus Epulonipiscium sp. | reverse complement strand
GTCCGTAACAGGTTTCATAACCGTACCTACAGTCAGGCAATTAAAGTAGTCGTCGATAAAAATTAAAGCTCCCAGAGCAGAAGTTGCCAAAGATGCCCCTACACGAGTTTTAATTTTGCTGCTAGCCCAGTCACCGTATGCTTTGGAACCGCCTGCCTTCGTAATAACGACAACCAGTGCCCCTAACATAGCCAAAAATAAAACAATGGCAGTATTATCAGCAAGTTTTGATGTCATCAAAGACATAGTGGTATCGGCTGTTTTAACTGCTACACCTAAGAACCCGTTGGCGGTATTCAAAGAGTAGATTAAAGTTCCGGACAGGATACCAATGATCAGTGAGGAAATAACCTCTTTTGTTGCCAAAGCCAGACCAATAGCTATAATCGGCGGTAATACTGATAAAAAGCCTACATTAATTGGATCCATAATGACTCTCCTTTTCTATACTTATAATCCAAACAATAACAACAACAATAATAACATATATCAAATCAATGTTCAATTCAAATACTAAGGTTTTTGTAAGAATTTTGTAGTATCCTTGCTGATTGGACTCTTTTTTAAGCAAAAATAGGGAGAAAAGGGTCTTGAATGTACGATAAAATGTGAACATTACTACATGGATAACAGTAAATACAGGAATTATCAAATTTATTTTGTGAAGAGTAAGAAATTCTATTGACAATAGAGATGCTAGAATATATAATGAATCAAACAATTTTATATAGCAATATGATGCAGAAGGGAGATTTTCCGCGTTGTTCCCCCCAAAAAAAAATGCGGGAAAGCCGATGAAGCAATCCGAAACAGCCAAATTTCGGAGAATCTTTCAGGCCCAATGAACCTTCAGCAGATGGAACTCTGGAAAGAACCTTTTTTAAAGAGGTCACCGTAGGAGTAAAGCTTTCAGGTGAGAATACAGAGGATATATAGGCAAGCTTTTTTAGCGTGCAGATATATCCTCTTTTTTTATAGAAAAATTTGGGAGTAATGCCGCTAAAAAAGCTAAACACTTACGAAGGAAAAAGCATTTGCCTGTAAAAGGACGGGGTGAAATGGGAAATTATTGGTTGAACGTAGTCCTTTCTATACAAAAAAATATAACAATAAGGAGGTATTACAATGGAAAACAACGGAAAAGAATTAAAAAAGAATTTAGGTATGTCAACAGCTATGGCAACAGTTGTCGGATGTGTAATTGGTGCTGGTGTGTTCTTTAAACCACAGGCTATTTACACAGCCACAGGAGGGGCTCCCGGACTTGGTATGTTCGCCTGGCTCATTACAGGTATTGTCAGCATCGCTGCGGCTCTGACTTTTGCAGAAGTTGCTATTCTCATTCCAAAAACAGGTGGTATGGTTGCCTATTTGGATGAAATTTATGGTCCTAAGGTAGGGTTTTTAGCAGGCTGGATGCAATCTATTTTATTCTATCCTGCCATGATTGCGGCTCTGGCAGTTATCTTTTCCCAGCAGGCAGCACTTTTTATTGGAGAAGGCTTTACTGTTCCTCTTGCAATCGCAATTATTATTATTATCATGTTTTTAAATGGTCTTGGTTCTAAAGTCGGAGGTGCAGTACAAGTTATTTCCACAATTTGTAAATTAATTCCTTTGTTTATGCTTATGATTTTTGGTTTCATCAAAGGCTCTGGCACAAACCCCATTATGACACCTATGGTTGGCGAAGGTTTGAGTGCAGGCAAGGTTTTGGGACAGTTGATGATTGCTATATTATTTGCCTTTGAAGGTTGGACAAATGTTGGTGCCATTGCGGGCGAAATGAAAAACCCCGGAAAAGACCTACCGAAGGCCATCGTTGGCGGTGTTTCGATTATTATGGCTGTTTATTTTGTAGTAAACCTTGCATATCTTTGGGTATTGCCTGCTGGTGAACTGGCATCGGTAGCTACACCGGCTTCCGCAGTAGCTATTGCAATCTTTGGCGAGGTTGGTGGTAAGATGATTACAGGCGGTATTATGGTATCCGTATTCGGCGCCTGCAATGGTTTCG
>CAZCDP010000137.1:3916-4210 GCA_964497675.1 uncultured Candidatus Epulonipiscium sp. | reverse complement strand
ATTGACGAATAAAAAAATTCATATAAAATTCATTTATCTTTTCTTCTTCATCGTAATAATTTTCCCAAATATAAGCTGTGTCCTCTCTTGTTTCCGCAAAGGTGTTCTGTCCAAGAATCCTACGGAACTTGTATTCTGTATTTAAATCAAAAATAAATAAACCACCGGGATGAAGATAATTGTTGACTAGCCGAAAAACCTGCAACAATTCATCCTCGTCCGTAATATAATTCAGACTGTCAAAAAGACTTAATATACAGTTTACTGTGCCATACAATTCAAATTCCCGCATAT
>CAZCDP010000137.1:0-3906 GCA_964497675.1 uncultured Candidatus Epulonipiscium sp. | reverse complement strand
ATAAAGGATGTCCAGCCCTTCCGTTTCTGCTTTTTGTTTCGCTTCCGCCAACATATCCTCAGAAATATCAATACCAATCATGCTATAGCCTTCTCTTGCCAGCCGCCCTGTCACATTTCCTGTGCCACAGCCCAAATCAGCAATCAGCTTTGGCTCATGCCCTTCTCTTTCCCATATTTGATGAATATATTCCACCCATCGGTCATAATCAGTATCTTCCATGAAATCATCATAAACCGATGCAAAGCCCTCATAAGCCTCCATATAAATACCCCTTTATCCTAGGACGTGTTTGAAAAAGAAAAACCTACGGAAAATTCACTAAAAAAGAGGTTGTGCAAGGCAAAAACCCCAGAAATAATGGAGTTGTTTCAAAGATTTTTAACACAGCAGAACCCTTTTTTAGTAGAAATAGCCAAGGCGGTTTCTTTTTCAAACAGCCCAATATATTAACAACTAATTATATAGTTATTTGAGAATATTTGCAACAACGGTTTTGAAAACCTATCAGCTTTTCGGAACACCCTCTCGTCTTTTTCGGCTGCTTAAAATCCCCCCTATCTTTCCACTTTCCTTGCTGGTAAGATTTTCCCAACCATATTCCATTACCTTGTCCAAAAGCCCTAGCTCCTCTGCTATTTCATATTTCATTTTTTCCTGCTTTTTTTCTGCCTCTGATAAAGTCTTCTTCTTTCTCATAGGGGTATCCCCCCCTTCTCTAAGACATATTTAAGACATTGTCTTTCCTATAAGAGCAGTATTCCACAAAAGCGACCATTTTATATAATATTATGAAAATGGTTTGACACTCCCTATTTTTAGTGTTAGACTAGAAACAACTTAGAAATAAAGTAGAGGTGCATTTTTCAAGAGTACACAAACTGATATCGTAAGGGATAATAGACGTTTGTGAAAAGGGAATGATGCCGAAGATAAAAGACGCCTTATCATCTTTTTTCTGGTTGATTCAGTTAATAACTGCTCGACTGTCATCGGTCTTTCCGATGGAGCGCTACATATGAATTGGTTTCCCCTTTTATAAACCGTTCGCTGTCGGCGCAAGCCGGCTTTTTTTGTACAGAAAATGTAATTTACACTTTCTGCCGCCCTTTCGGGCGCATGAAAAAATATCATAAAATCAGGAGTGAATGAAAAATGAAAAAAGTAAATTTAGCCGTTGTCGGCGCAACTGGAATGGTCGGCAGAACCTTTTTAAAGGTTCTTGAAGAAAGAAAGCTTCCTATTGAGAATTTCTATGTTATGGCATCCAGCCGTTCTGCTGGTTCCAAACTGACCTTCTGTGGCAAAGAATACATAGTAGAAGAATTGACGGAACATTCCTTTGATAAACCTATTGATATCGCTCTTTTCTCCGCAGGCGGCAGCATCAGCGAAAAATTTGCTCCTATTGCGGCAGCCCATGGCTGTATCGCTATCGACAATAGCTCTCAATGGAGAATGGACCCAACAGTTCCACTCATCGTACCCGAAGTAAATCCGGAAGATTTGGCTTGGCACAAAAATATCATTGCCAACCCAAACTGCTCTACCATTCAGGCTATGGTAGCTTTGAAACCATTGGACGCTAAATATAAAATCAAAAGAGTTGTTTACTCTACCTATCAGGCTGTTTCCGGTGCAGGCGTTGCAGGATGGAAAGACCTTGAGGATGGTTTAAAAGGTGTGGCTCCCAAAAAATTCCCTCACCCTATCGCCAATAACTGCCTGCCTCATATTGATGTATTCTTGGATAACGGATACACCAAAGAAGAAATGAAAATGATTTGGGAAACAAAAAAGATTCTGCACAATGACGATATGAAAATCACAGCAACTACCGTTCGTGTTCCTGTTTTCGATGCTCACAGCGAATCTATCAATATTGAATTTGAAAATCCTTTTGAACTGAACGACCTAATTGCAACACTTAAAAACGCACCCGGCGTTATCCTTAAGGATGATCCTGCCAACAACGTTTATCCTCTTGCCATAGATGCAGCAGGACATGACGAAGTATATATCGGCAGAATCCGTCGTGACGAAAGTGTGGAAAATGGTATCAATATTTGGGTTGTAGCCGACAATATCAGAAAAGGTGCCGCTACCAATGCAGTACAGATTGCAGAAGTTATCATAAACGGATTGGATAAAAAATAAAAAATATTACTCATTACATTTTTGGAGGTGTTTTTATGTCATTATTTCAAGGAGCTGGCGTTGCTATCGTCACGCCAATGAACCAAAACGGAACCATAAATTTCTCCAAGCTGAGAGAACTGATTGAGTTCCAAATCGCCCATGATACAGATGCCATCATCATCTGCGGAACCACCGGCGAGGCTTCCACTCTTACAGATGAAGAGCAAATTGAATGTGTTCGTTTTACGGTGGAGGTTGTTAATAAACGAATCCCCGTTCTGGCAGGTGCAGGCAGCAATCATACAGAACACGCCATCTCTCTGGCACAGGGCTGTGAAAAAGCAGGTGCAGACGGTGTGCTTTTGGTTACTCCTTATTACAACAAAACAACCCAAAAGGGCCTGATTCTACACTACACCGCCATTGCCAACAGTATTTCCATTCCGGTAATTTTATATAACGTACCAAGTCGTACAGGTGTTAGTATTGCACCAAAAACCTGTTATGAACTGTCAAAAGTGAAAAATATCATTGGCATCAAAGAAGCTAGCGGCAACTTCTCCAATATTGCGGAAATCGCTGCTCTTTGCGGTTCTGATTTTGACATCTACTCTGGTAATGATGACCAGATTCTCCCTGTCCTTGCTTTAGGGGGCATAGGCGTTATTTCTGTTCTTTCCAACGTAGCACCTAAAGATACCCATGATATGGTTGCAAAATTCCTTGCTGGTGATATCAAGGGTGCCACAGAATTACAGTTAAAAGCAATCGAATTGATAAAAGGTCTTTTCTGTGAGGTAAACCCGATTCCGGTAAAAACAGCATTGAACCTAATGGGCTTTGAAGTTGGCCCATGCAAGGCCCCTCTTTGCGAAATGGAAGACCAAAATCTGGAGCAATTAAAAACAGCATTGAAAAACTACGATTTAATAAAATAATACTTGATATGGTGCAGGCAAAACCTACCTGCACCTTTTTTAGAGAGGTGAATAAGCTATGACAAAAATCATCATGCACGGCTGTGGTGGTAAGATGGGTCAGGTAGTGACAGCTATCGTAGAAAACGACCCTGCTTGCCAGATTGTTGCCGGTATTGACGCAAAAGAAATAAAGGCGGATTTTCCCACCTTTACCAGTCTGAAAGACTGTAATATTGATGCAGATGTCATCATCGACTTTTCTACAGCAACCGCAGTTCCTGCTCTTTTGGACTTTGCCAAAGAAAAGAAAATTCCTGTAATCGTCTGTACCACAGGGCTTACAGAGGAAGGCATGGCAAAACTTCATGAAGCCGCTAAAGACGTAGCCGTTCTGAAATCTGCCAATATGTCCGTAGGTGTTAACCTTCTGATTAATTTGGTACAAAAGGCTGCACAGATGCTTGTAGATTCCAATTTTGATATCGAAATTCTGGAAAAACATCATAACCAGAAAATTGACGCTCCCAGCGGTACTGCCTTGGCTATTGCTGATGCCATCAATGAAGCACTAGATAAAAAATATCATTACGTTTATGACCGTTCCCAAAAGCGGGAAAAACGAAAAGCCACAGAAATCGGTATTCATGCTGTCCGCGGCGGCACTATCGTAGGGGAACACGACATTATTTTTGCTGGGCAGGATGAAATTATCGAACTGAACCACAAAGCCATGTCAAAAGAAATTTTTGCCGTTGGTGCTGTAAAGGCTGCAAAATATCTAGCCGGAAAACAGGCGGGATTCTATACTATGAAAGATGTTATGGAATAAAAAGCAAATAAAGTTCTT
>CAZCDP010000136.1:743-4294 GCA_964497675.1 uncultured Candidatus Epulonipiscium sp. | reverse complement strand
GCCACATCCTTAGCCGTAGCAATGGCAGTATTTGCCATCACTGCAGCTACGCCCATTTCCATGGCTTCACAAGCCTGTGACGGCCGTCCGATACCAGCATCTACAATAATAGGCAAATCAATTTCCTCTACTAACATTTTAATGAAATCCCTCGTCAATAGCCCTTTGTTACTTCCGATAGGTGCACCCAATGGCATAACAGCCGCTGCACCTGCATCTACCAACGCTCTTGCAGCATATAAATCAGGGTACATATATGGCATAACAATAAATCCTTCTTTTGCTAGAATCTCTGTGGCCTTGATGGTTTCATAATTATCAGGCATGAGATATTTAGACTCATGGATGACCTCCAGCTTGATAAAATCTCCACAGCCAAGTTCTCTGGCTAATCTAGCAATTCGCACGGCTTCCTGTGCATTTCTTGCACCGGAAGTATTAGGCAATAAGGTAATTCCCTTTGGCATATAATTTAAAATATTATCTTCCCCGCCCACATAAGAGCGGCGTACAGCCATAGTAGCCATCTCTACTCCTGCATTTTCAATGACTGTTTTTGTCATTTCCAATGAAAATTTTCCAGAACCCAGTATAAATCTGGACTGGAATTCGTGTCCACCAATTACTAATTTATCACTCATTTTTTTCTCTCCTTTTTATTATGCTTCATTTATTCCCAGTAATAATCGCAATACCATGTTAGCCTGATGCCCGGCACAAATTTGTACCCTTGGTGCCATCAGACCATTTCCTTCCTTTGCTCCATTTTCAAAATCTCCGCAAAGATAAAAATTTTTCATTTTTCGCTCTGTACGAATGAGATTTGAGCTAGTAAAGCCTGCCATGCCGGAAGCCGCCACGACCTTAATAGTCGGAAGCTGTGTCAGAAGGGTATTGACCAACATGGCTTTTGCTGTCGGTTCATCAAATGCTTCACAGACGATGTCATATCCAGAAAAAAGTTCCGTCACATTGGATTCTTCCACACGCACTGTTTTGATGTCTGTTTTGATAAAGGGATTGATTTCATTAATTTGTTGCTGCAAGGCTTGGGTTTTATGCATACCCAGGTGTCTAATACCATAGTTTTGGCGATTCAGATTGCTAGGCTCCACTATGTCAAAGTCCACCAATAGCAACTGCCCGACACCAGTTCGTGCCAGCATCACAGCGATATGAGAGCCTAATCCTCCAAGCCCTGCAACTGCGACTTTTGCCTTTTTCACCTTCTGATGAACCATAGGTGTGTGTCTTGCCGCCATCATGCTTTCCAACTCATCCTCCGAAGGCAAAATGCCTTTTTCAACCACAGTCATCACATCTCGCTCTTTTAACAGACAGTCTGTACTGATTTGAAAGCCATTGACAATCACAATGGCATCTGGAGCAACGCCCATTTTTTTCCTTAACATAAATGCAGTTTTACACGATGTATCCACTGACTTCCCATTCAAAGTAATTCGCATACTATCAACCTCCGCCTACAAAGCTGACGATTTCTAAAACATCTTCTTCCAAAAGAATTACCTCACCATAAGTCGCCTTTGGCACAATATGACCATTGCGTTCCACTGCGATTTTATTCAAATCATACTTATTCTCATTTAAAAATGCCAAAAGACTCCAGTTCTTTTTCACAGAAATTTCTTTGCCGTTTGCCTTCATTTTTTTCCACCTGCCTTTCCTAATTCAAAGAAAAAACCTAAAAAAATGCAAAAAAAGGGCTACACCCGTGGTGGTGTACCCCTTTTTTGTTACTCACTATGTAGTTTAATAAAGAAAGAATATCATATTCAAACTTTTTTGTCAATCCTGTTTTTGACAAAAAAACCTATTTTCCCTTTTTCCTCTTTGACTTATTTCAAGGATTTACCTATAATAAAATAATTAATAAAATTTTCTCTCAATTTTAAAACAGGATTTAATTCTAAGCAATGAATCCAAGCCACCCATTGTCCATATACTAGGAGAACTACGAAAGGAGATTACGAAATGGCAGATATTTTAATCATCGGTGCAGGTCCCGCAGGGCTAACTGCTGCAATTTACGGACTGCGTGCAGGACTTTCCGTCACCATTTTTGACAAAGGTTTTTATGGCGGACAAGCCGCCATCACCCCGGAAATTGAAAACTATCCGGCGATACCTAAAATCACCGGTCCAGATTTTGCCCAACAGTTGTATGAACACGCCGTCCAACTAGGTGCAGAACTACGCTTTGAAGAAGTTCACTCACTCAATTTGACAGGTGAAGAAAAAACTATTATGTCCACCAGTGGCAGTACAAGCGGAAAAGCTGTCATCCTTGCCAACGGTGTCAAACGCCGTCTTCTTAACTGCCCAGGGGAAGCAGAATTCACAGGGCGGGGCGTATCCTATTGTGCCACCTGTGACGGTGCATTCTTCAAAGGAAAAGACGTTTTATTGGTTGGCGGGGGGAACACAGCTTTAGAAGACGCTCTATTTTTATCCAACCTCTGCCACAAGGTTTTTCTCGTCCACCGCAAAGATTCCTTCCGCGGGGAGGAAATTCTTGCCGCCGCTGTTAAGGATAGAGATAATATCGAGATTCTCTACCAACATGAAGTAGCTAAAATCCAAGGCTCACAGTCTGTAGAATCTGTTCTGGTACGGCAAAATCAGACGGGAGAAGAACGGCTGATTCCCGCCGACGGTATCTTCATCGCCATAGGTTATGAGCCTGACAACGCCCTCTATAAAGGGCAACTTGAACTAAGCCAAGGCTACATCAAGGCCGACGAAACCTGTGCAACAAACATCCCCGGCGTATATGCCGCAGGGGATAACCGTACCAAGCTTTTACGCCAAATTATCACAGCAGAAGCCGACGGTGCCGTATCTGCTTTTCAGGCGGCAACCTATATCAACAGTAAGAAATATGGAAAAAAATAATCCCCTGCGTTTTTCTAAGGGATTCCGTTTTAAAAAAGCCTCTTTTATCAAAATTGATAAAAGAGGCTTTTAACTTCCATTTTCAAGTTATCATAATGCTTCAAAAAACACGCTTCTCATATCACAATTAAGAGGATACCCTAATTCCCCAAAGGTATCTGTCAATGCCCATAAGGTTTCCGCCACATCTGATATATTAGCATTTTCCCCCATGTGTCCGATTCTGATAACCTTCCCTGCAAGACTATCAAAGCATCCTGCAAGCATAATATTATATTTCTCTTTCATAGTGTTAAGTATGGCTGTATCAGTCATGCCTTCCGGTATATCTATAACAGTGACTGTATTGGAAAATCCACTTTCCAAATGAAGCTGCAATCCGGCCTTTTTTACAGCAGTCCGTACTGCCGCACCGATTTTTGCATGACGGTTAAAAATCTCTTTGTCCTGTAATACGTTTTCCAAAGCAACTCTAAATCCATAAATATCACTGATTGGCATCGTATAAGGAAACCACTTTTTTTCATAATAAGGCTTATAGTTCAAAATATTAGCATAAAAAGCAGCAATCGGCGTTTTTCTCTGTTCCATTGCCTGAATAGCTCTGGGGCTTACCCCCAAGAAAGTCAGCCCAACAG
>CAZCDP010000136.1:0-733 GCA_964497675.1 uncultured Candidatus Epulonipiscium sp. | reverse complement strand
GGATGTCTATATCCGCTTTTCCAACAGAAAGCGGCTCTCCGAAGGATGCAGAAACGGAATCTACCACTGTTAAAATACCGTACTCCCGAAGGAGCAAGCATAAAGTTTCCACATCATTAAGCATACCACTTGGGGTATCGCAATGTACCAGTGTTGCATATTTAAAATCATGGTCTTTTTCCAGAAAGCTTTTCAACTCCTTGGGGCTTACCGGATTTAATTCATCTACAGAATAAAGTATCGGATTTCCGCCGTAAATTTTTACAAAATCTGCAAATCCTTTGCCAAAAATCCCATTATCAATAACCAAAACCCGATCCCCCGGCTCCGTCAGAGAAGCACAGGCCCCTTCCAATCCCAAAATTCCCTCTCCGCTCAGAATATAAAAAGGATTTTTTGTATCAAAAAAGCTTGCCAGCATATCACAGGTTTCTTTATAAAAATCATAAAATTCCAAATCCAAATCCGGATTGGTAGTGACCAGGCTTCTCGCCATCCGAACATTTTCCCGAACCTGCGTAGGCCCCGGCGTCATTATTTTTATCATAAGGCTTGCCTCCTGCTTTTTACAAATGTATTCTTTTTTTCAAACTTCCTGCCAAAGGCACAACAATAATGCCTGCAACTGCAATCTGCATGATATTGCCCGGGATTGAGGTGGCTGGTGCAATCCAGTTGCCATAAAGAATCCCTTCTGCCGCATAATATCCAGCCACTTTGATAACCAATGCCA
>CAZCDP010000135.1:0-4331 GCA_964497675.1 uncultured Candidatus Epulonipiscium sp. | reverse complement strand
GTTTCAGCAGTTTAATTTATTTCCCCATCTTTCAGTAATGGAAAATATTATGTTGGCGCCAATTAACCGTAAAAAAATGACAAAAGAGGAAGCGAAGGTTAAAGGACTGGAGCTTCTGAAATCAGTTGGTCTGGAAGAAAAAGCTGATGAATATCCGGCAAATCTTTCTGGTGGACAGCAGCAGCGTGTTGCCATTGCCAGAGCCTTGGCGATGCAGCCTGACATTATGCTTTTTGATGAACCCACCAGTGCCCTTGACCCGGAAATGGTCGGCGAAGTTTTGAACGTTATGAAAAAGTTAGCCAGAGAAGGCATGACCATGGTCGTGGTTACACATGAGATGGGCTTTGCCCGAGAGGTTGCCCATAGGGTGATTTTTATGGATGGCGGATATATTGTGGAAGAAGGTGCGCCGGAAGATGTTTTCGGCAATCCGCAGAACAAGAGAACGCAAGATTTTTTAAATATGGTACTTTAAAAATGACAGGCTGTTTTGAGAGAAACAGCCTGTTTTTTATGTGGCAAAATCGGTCATAATAGTCTGTTGACGCCTATGGTATATATGGCATTGTATCATTGAAATTAAAAAAAATATATGGTATCATATTAATATAAGAAAGAGTTTACGGCGATATGGGTTTCGTTTTGAAAGTCCACATTAAAGGGCTTTGTCTTAGTTCGTTTTAAATGAAGGGGAGGTTTACCATATGGTAGATGTAACAGCAGAAGAATTGGCACAGTTGAAAGGTCAGGGCTTTCTTTTAATGAAGGACAAAAAACAGTTCGCATGTAGGATTGTGTTTCCGGCTGGTCTAGCAACATCACAGATGCTGAAAGATGTGGCATATCTGGCAGAAAAGTATGCAAAAGGATTGGCGGCAGTAACTGTTCGACTTAATGTGGAGTTGGTAGGGATACCTTATGAAAATATAGCTCCTATGAAAGAAGAAATGGATCAAATGGGCTTGATTTATGGCGGAACAGGTGCGAAAGTACGACCTGTGGTATGCTGTAAGGGAACGGTATGTAAATTTGGCATGATAGATACTCAGGCACTATGCAAAGAATTGCATGAACAATTTTATGGTATAAAGCTTCCTCATAAATTCAAAATCAATATTACTGGGTGCCCAAACAACTGTGCGAAAGCCCAGTTGAATGATTTGGCATTTATGGGTGCGCCTAAAGATGCCGTACGTGTGTTTATCGGCGGCAGGTTTGGCAGACAAGCCCTGATTGGTGAAGAGATTTGCAGAGTTCCCATAGGAAAAGCGGCTGAAGTAGTTACACTTTGCCTGGATTTTTATAAAGCACATGGCGAGGCAAAACAGCGCTTTGGGAGTATGTTGAACGAAATGAAAGAAACAAAAGAGTATGCGTCCTTTATAGCATCCATCAAGGCGTTGGAAATGAAATAGAAAAAAGTCAGAAGATAAAAACTAAATTCGCTGATTCATTACGGATGGTTTGGGAACGAAGTGTTTCCAACCGGAATTTCGAAGGGTAATTTATTTCTATTGCAGCACAGAAAAACACTAATTTCTAAGGGCGCAGCCCTTGGGTGAAGAAATTGGCGTTTTAACATATAGTATCTACTTTAAGAAGTCTTGCGTTTTAAAGTAATAGGGTGTAGACTTTGTCTAAACCTAAGCCCCGAGGTCATCGGGGCTTTTATAAATAGAAGAATCTTTGGAAAGGTGGAATGAAAATGCTTCCAAAACCAATATGGTATCAAGAGGGCAAGGTTATGATTATAGACCAGACAAAATTGCCTATGGAATCTATGGTAAAAGAAATTAAAACACCAGAGGAGATGTGGGTTGCCATTCAACGCCTTGAAGTTCGAGGTGCGCCGGCTATCGGTTTGGCGGGAGGTTTTGGAATCTATTTAGGTGTAAAAAGGTGGTCCATTGGAAACAAAGCTACAGGGGCGGATTTTGTAAGCACTGTGGAAAAAATCGGGGATTACCTAGAAACGTCAAGACCAACGGCAGTGAATCTGCATTGGGCCGTAGAGCGAATGAAGAAAAAGGCAAAAGAACTTTATCAAGATTTTGCTGAAAAAAATCAAACCCTTTCCTATTTGACTGTGGGCATCCTTACGGAAGCGGAGGAAATGCTTGAAGAAGATATTGCTGCTTGTCATGCCATGGGGGAATATGGTGCGAGCATTTTAGAAAATATTCCACATTTTCGGGCTTTTCTAACCCATTGCAATGCAGGTGCCTTGGCGACTTCCATGTATGGAACGGCCTTGGCGCCGGCCTATGTATTGAAAGAACAGGGAAAAGCTGTGCAGGTTTATTCCGATGAAACAAGACCGCTACTGCAAGGCAGTCGTTTGACGGCATGGGAATTGTCCCAAAGTGGTATCCCGGTAACTACCATATGCGATAATATGGCAGGGGTTGTTATGAAAAATAGGTGGGTGCAGGCTGTGATTACGGGAGCGGACCGCATCGCAAAAAACGGTGACACTGCCAATAAAATCGGAACTTACAGCTTGGCGATTCTTGCGAAAGAGCATAGAATTCCTTTTTATATTGCAGCACCTTTATCCACCATAGACTTTGAAATAGAAACAGGTGAAGGGATTCCTATTGAGGAGCGAAATGAAACAGAGGTGCGTCAGTTCGGAGAAAAACAGACAGCACCGGATGAAGCAGCTATATTTAATCCGGCATTTGATGTGACGCCCCATTCTTATATTACGGCTATTATTACGGATCAAGGTGTGGCATATCCTCCCTTTACAGAAAGCTTGGCGGCTTTGCGGATGGGAAAACCACAAAAAATACAGGCACAAACCATACAGGATATGCAAGAAAAAATTTTGAAAACAGCACAAATAATGGCAAGGGCCGGCCTTGTTTCTGGTACTTTTGGAAATCTCAGTCTTCTGGATAGAGAGAGAAATTTGGTGGCAATTACACCCTCTGGTGTATTTTATGATGAGATGAAAGGGGAGGATATTTGTATCACCGATTTAAATGGCATACAATTATTAGAAAACAATCGAAAGCCATCCTCTGAACTATTTATGCATTTGGCTGTGTATCAAAAAAGAAAAGATATTTCTGCCATCGTGCATACCCATTCTGTATATGCTACGACATTGGCATCAATGGGTGAGGAAATCCCTCCCGTTGTAGCAGAAATGGGGATGGTGGCTTCGGGGAACGTAGCAGTGGCACCCTTTGCCATGCCGGGAAGCGAGGATTTGGCGAAAAAAACGGTGGTGGCATTGGGAGAAAATTACGGCTGCCTTTTGGCAAACCATGGCGTAGTTGCCAGCGGCTCGGATTTGAATAGAGCCTATATGGTGGCGGCTATTATAGAGGAAGGTGCAAAAATCTATTATTTGCAAAAACAAGCCGGAAAGATTTCTCTTGTTCCAGCAGAAGCATATCATAAGGTATTTGAAGCGATGCAGTCTTATGGAAGGTAATAAAGGAGTGCAGTATGAATTTATTAACGGTAGAAAAATTAACGAAAAGCTTTGGGAACAGAATATTATTTGACGAAATCTCTTTTGGCATCAGCGAGGGTGATAAAATTGGTATAATCGGCGTAAATGGAACGGGAAAGTCAACACTGCTGAAAATTATTGCCGGTATGGAGCAGGGAGATTCCGGGCTGGTTACGACTATGAATGGCATGAAAATGGCCTATTTACCACAGGATCCATCATTTATAGACGGTACAACGGTACTAAAGCAAGTTTTTCAAGGGGATAGCCCTGTGATGGCACTGGTGCGGGATTATGAAGAAGCTATGGCACAGATGGAAGAAAACCCCTCTGACACTAAATTGGTGGGGAGAGTGGCAGAGTTAACAGAAAAAATGGATAAGGCTGATGCATGGGGGTTGGAAAGTGAAGCAAAGACCATACTAACGAAGCTGGGCATTCGGGAATTTGGAAAAGACGTGGCACAGTTATCTGGCGGACAGCGAAAGCGCGTGGCATTGGCTGGGGCTTTGATTTCGCCTGTAGAACTTTTGATATTGGACGAGCCTACAAACCATATCGACAACGATACGGTAGAATGGCTGGAAAAATATCTGGGGAAATATACGAAGGCATTACTTATGGTGACCCATGACCGATATTTTCTGGATCGTGTAGCAAACCGTACGCTGGAACTGGAAAATGGGAATATTTATGCCTACCAGGCCAATTACAGCAAGTTTCTGGAGTTGAAGGCGGAACGTGAGGAGCTGGAAGCGGCAGGAGAGCGGAAGCGACAGAATTTTCTTCGGACAGAACTGGAGTGGGTTAGAAAAGGTGCACAAGCTCGCAGCACCAAACAAAAGGCCAGACTTCAACGATT
>CAZCDP010000134.1:0-4413 GCA_964497675.1 uncultured Candidatus Epulonipiscium sp. | reverse complement strand
TCTCAGGCAGGGCTTATTATCCCTGTTGTTATCACTGTATACCAGGACAGAAGCTTTACATTCATTACAAAAACACCACCAGCAGCAGTTTTACTGAAAAAAGCCTGCGGTGTTGAATCCGGTTCCGGTGTACCAAACAAAACAAAAGTTGCGAAGATTTCCAAAGCAGATGCTATGAAAATTGCAGAAACAAAAATGCCTGATTTAAATGCTGCATCCATCGAAGCTGCTTACAGCATGATTTGCGGTACAGCAAGAAGCATGGGTATCACAGTAGAGGAATAAGAAGTATTGGTGACTGAAAAGGAACTGTCATCGCAAGTGGGAGGGAATTCTCCCGATATTACCACATAAGGAGGTCACGAAAGTGAAAAGAGGAAAAAAATATATTGAAAAAGCAAAGCTTGTTGACAAAACAATGCTTTATGATACAGATGAGGCTATTGATTTAGTGCAGAAAACAGCATCCGCAAAATTTGATGAAACTGTTGAAGCACATATTCGTTTGGGCGTTGACAGCAGACACGCTGATCAGCAGGTTCGTGGTGCCGTTGTTCTTCCACATGGCACAGGCAAAACAGTACGTGTTTTGGTTTTTGCAAAGGGTGATAAAGCAGAGGAAGCTTTGGCAGCCGGTGCAGACTTTGTAGGAGCAGAGGATTTGATTCCAAAAATCCAGAATGAAAACTGGTTTGGTTTTGATGTAGCCGTAGCAACACCTGATATGATGGGCGTTGTTGGTCGTCTTGGTCGTGTATTGGGTCCGAAAGGTTTAATGCCTAACCCAAAAGCAGGTACTGTAACAATGGATGTTACAAAAGCGATTAAGGAAATCAAAGCAGGTAAAATTGAGTATCGTCTGGACAAAACAAATATCATCCATGTTCCCGTAGGTAAGGTATCTTTTGGTTCTGAAAAATTAACCGACAACTTCCACACTCTGATGAGTGCAATTATAAAAGCAAAACCAACAGCTACAAAGGGTCAGTACTTAAAGAGCGTTGTTATTACAACAACAATGGGCCCGGGTGTAAAGATAAACCCTGCAAAGGTTTCTGAATAATTAGGAAACCGTTGTTGACAAAAACTTGTTTTTCGGATATACTAGACAAGTTAAGTTATGAAAGTGAATATTGCCGTAGACAGCAGGAGCCCTTGGGCGTAATTATTTCCTGCCGAGGAAACTCATTCTTTGAGATTTGAGCCTCTTTGTCTATGTGCAAAGAGGCTTTCCTTTTTATAGTTTTACAAGGAGGTGTAAGAAATGGCAAAAGTTGAGCAGAAACAAGTTGTAGTTAACGAAATCAAAGAAAAACTTGAAAAAGCTTCTTCCGTTGTAATGGTCGACGCAAGAGGTTTGACAGTTGAACAGGATACAGCCCTCAGAAAGAAATTAAGAGAAGCTGGTGTTGACTATAAAGTATACAAAAATACAATGGTGCATTTCGCAATTCAGGGAACACAGTTTGAAGGATTGGATTCTTTCTTGGAAGGACCAAACACATTTGCTTTCAGCTATGGCGATGCGACTACAGCAGCAAGTATTTTAAGCACAGCAGTAAAAGATTTAAAGATTTTGGAATTTAAAGCCGGCGTTGTGGAAGGCGTTGTTTATGATGCAGCAGGTATGAAGGTTGTTGCAGAAATTCCTTCCAGAGAAGTGCTTCTTTCCAAATTACTTGGAAGCTTCAAATCCCCTATGGCATCCTTTGCTCGTGTTATTCAGGCAATCGCTGACAAGGATGGCGAAGCAGCAGCAGAATAAGTTTTTAAAAGTAAAAAACGTAAAATTATTTTATATTAAAAAATTCGGAGGTGCTTTAGCATGGCAAAATTAACAATTGAAGAAATTATTGCAGCTGTAAAAGAACTTACAGTGATTGAACTTAATGATTTAGTAAAAGCAGCAGAGGAAGAATTCGGTGTTTCTGCAGCAGCAGGTGTTGCAGTAGCAGCAGGTCCAGCAGCAGCAGCAGAAGAAGAAAAAACAGAATTTGATGTTGAATTAACAGAAGTTGGTTCTGAAAAGATTAAAGTTATCAAAGCTGTCAGAGAAATAACTGGTCTTGGCTTAAAAGAAGCAAAAGAGTTAGTTGACGGTGCTCCTAAGGTAGTAAAAGAGCAGGCAGCGAAAGAAGAAGCAGACACAATCAAAGCTAAACTTGAAGAAGTTGGCGCAAAAGTTACATTAAAGTAAGAATAAATAGAAAAAAATCTGCCATTTTCGGCAGTCTGAGCGTGTCCATAAAGTGGACACGCTTTTCTTTGTACGTGGGGTGTTTTTAAGCACTTTTGCGTTCTTCGGATGTCCTCGTTTTCTTCTGGGTGCGAAGTAAATTCACCCTGTGTAATTCCTGTTGGGGAAACTTTTCCCCAAGCCTCTTGTTCTTTCGAAGTAAATAGGCAGTTTTTTGATGGCTCGACCCTTCTACTTTATGGAAGGGTATTTTTATAGAAGGATTTTTTATTGTAAAAAAGGAATGTATTGAAAAAAGTGCAAAAAAAATAACCAAAAATATAAAATGTGTTAAAAAAATTAAATAAAATTTTGTATGAATTTTTTTGCCATAAGTGGAAGAGTTCTGTTAACTTTGTTTGGAAACGAGAAAAAGGGAGAGGAAAAGAGCATCGGGCAAAAAAGGAAGGGGGTACAAAACAACGAGTAAAGAAATGAACACGCTACAGAAACAGCTGGTTTTTCAGAGAAAAAAGAGATGTAATTAATAGTGGAAAAAACCTTAAAAAAGGGCATTTATGAGGGATTTTGCAGGAAAAGTGGTTTCACTGCAATAAAAAAAGACCTTGACATACAGGGTCAATTATGGTATTATATCGATTATATCAGCTAAGTTACGCAACATCCTAACGATACAAATATTATATCATAACATAAAACAAAATTCAACAAATATTTTATGATTCTTGTTTTAGACAAGCCCAGAGGGCTGTCTATTGGTTACTGTGTTGTGATTGACAGGAAACAAGCTGGATTTATTATGAATTTTACACGAGAGGGTCTGTCTGAATGCACATACGCTCTAAGTTCAAAATTAGAATTTCTTAAATAACAAGGACTTTTGTCCCGGCTGCTGATCAAAGGCAGTTATGGCAAAGGTCTAGCTTTGTTTAAGCGATTCTAAATTTTTTGCGTAAAATATTGTTTTCGATGGCGTAATCATTATTTTCGAGAGGTGACATGGATGGAAAAAAACAGAATTCACGCGCTCCGTTTTGGGGAGAAAACCAGAATGAGCTATTCAAGGATCAATGAAGTTCTTGAAATGCCAAACTTAATTGAAGTTCAAAAGGACAGTTATCAGTGGTTTTTGAATGAGGGACTGCATGAAGTATTTGACGATATTTCCCCTATCACAGATTTCAGCGGCAATCTGGTACTGGAATTTACTGACTTTTCTTTGGATTCGGAGCCGAAATATTCCATAGAAGAATGTAAGGAAAGAGATGCGACTTTCGCTGCTTCTCTGAAAGTAAAAGCCAGATTATATAACAAGGATCTGGACGAAATCAAAGAGCAGGAAATCTTTATGGGAGATTTCCCTTTGATGACGGAAACAGGAACCTTTATTATTAATGGTGCAGAACGTGTTATCGTAAGCCAGTTAGTACGTTCTCCCGGTATTTATTATGCATCTGATTTTGACAAGGTGGGTAAAAGGCTTCTTTCTGCCACAGTGATTCCGAACAGAGGCGCATGGCTAGAATATGAAACAGATTCCAATGACATTTTTTATGTGCGTGTGGATCGTACCAGAAAAGTGCCTGTTACTGTTTTAATTAGAGCCTTGGGCATTGGTACAGATGCAGAAATTCTTGACCTTTTTGGTGAAGATCCAAAAGTTTTAGCAACTATTGAAAAAGACGTAGCAAAATCTTATGAAGAAGGTCTTGTGGAAATCTACAAAAAGCTTCGTCCCGGTGAACCGCCTACGGTAGAAAGCTCTGAAACGCTTCTTCGTGGAATGTTTTTTGATTCGAAGCGGTATGACCTTGCTAAAGTAGGACGTTACAAATTCAACAAAAAATTGGCATTGCGCAACCGTATCAAGGGTGCAATTTTGGGTGAAAACGTAGTAGACCCTATGACTGGTGAGATTGTGGCAGAAATCGGTGATGTGCTGGATATGGAGATTTGTGATAAAATCCAGAACACAGGGATTCCTTGTGTTTACATCATAGCAGAGGAACGGAAAGTAAAAGTATTGAGCAATCAAGCAGTCAGTATGGACGGATTTGTGGAAGAATTTGGTCTTACAGCTGCCGATATGGGGATAAAAGAAAAGGTTTATTATCCCGTCCTTGCCAAGATATTAGAAGAATATGATACAGCAGAAGAAATTCAAGCGGCTGTGAAAGAAAACATCCATGAACTTGTGCCGAAACATACTACCTTGG
>CAZCDP010000133.1:0-4422 GCA_964497675.1 uncultured Candidatus Epulonipiscium sp. | reverse complement strand
AATTGTACCAATTCAAGGTTGTCCTGCTTTGATACAAAATCTGCCGCCTCGTAAAGACGGGAATGATACATCCATTGATCCAAAACCCGCAGAGGCCTATGGACACTGCCCAGATGTGCAACCGCATCCTCTGTGAGAACTGCCAGCCCCAGCGACACTAATAAATTTGGTATTCCATGATTCACTTCCTGATCCAAATGATATGGTCTTCCTGACAAGACAACTCCACGGTTCCCCGTTTCTTTCAACTGACGAAGAACTTCCTCTCCCTTACTTTGGATATCGTTTTTGAATTGCTGATCTTCTTTCCATGCAAGTGCCACCGCATCTTCTACTTCCTTCAAAGTAAGCCCGAATTCCTTGAATTCTTCAAATAGTCTATGCACGAGTCGTTTTTTATTATCATATGGAAGAAAAGGGTTATGGAACCTTACTTCGTTATAGCGCAATGCATCAATGTTGGCTTTAATAACTTCTGCATAGGATGTAACGATCGGACAATTAAAATGATTATTGGCTCCTTTAATTTCTGCTCTTTCTTTAGGAATACAGGGATAAAAAATATGCTTAACATTTTGTTCTATGAGCGCCACAATATGGCCGTGTACCAATTTGGCGGGGTAACAAGCTGTATCAGCAGAGATCGTATCCATTCCAAGCTCATAAATCTTACGATTGGACACAGGCGATAATTCAACTCGAAATCCGAGTGCAGTAAAAAAGGTAAACCAAAACGGATAATTTTCATACATATTCAGTACTCTGGGAATACCAACTGTTCCCCGGGGTGCTTCTTCTTTCTTTAATGGCTGATAATTAAAAAGTCTTTGTAATTTATATTCAAATAGATTCGGGATATTATAGGGTATATCCATCCCTGTGCCTCTTTCACATCGATTCCCGGTAATATACTTTTCACTGTTTCCAAAGAGGTTTATGGTTAATAGGCAATTATTAGGGCACCTCTTGCATCGCGTTGTTTTTGTTTCAACAGAAAACGTTTCAAGCTGCGTAGCACTGATAAGGGATGTATGCGTTTCCTCTTTCCATGCATTTTTTGCTATCAAAGCCGCCCCGAACGCACCCATTAATCCGGCAATATCCGGTCTTATTACCTCTGTTCCTGTAATTAACTCAAAGCTGCGTAAAATCGCATCATTTAGGAATGTTCCCCCCTGAACAATTATTCTATTTCCTAATTGAGAAGGATGTTTCAATTTAATTACTTTGTAAAGTGCGTTTTTAATAACGGAATAACATAGTCCGGCGGAGATATCACCAACGGATACTCCCTCTTTCTGAGCCTGTTTTACTTTGGAATTCATAAATACCGTACAGCGTGAACCCAGATCAACAGGTGACTGTGACATAATTCCCTTCATGGAAAACTCTTCAATGGTCATATCCAAGGATTTTGCGAAGGTTTCTATAAACGAACCACAGCCCGAAGAGCACGCTTCATTTAATATAACGCTTTCGATAATGCCGTCATGCACTCGCAAACATTTCATATCCTGTCCGCCGATATCCAAAATCATTTCTACACCTGGCAAAAAATATTCTGCTGCGGTACAGTGAGCAACTGTTTCAACTTCACCAAGATCACAGGAAAATGCCGCTTTGATTAAATCCTCTCCATAACCAGTGACAGCGGAATAGGCAATCTCCGCTCCTTCTGGTAAGTGATAATATATTTCCCGCAGAATTCTTGCTGCAGAAAATAACGGACTGCCTTCGTTATTTCCATAACAAGAATAAAGAAGGCAGCCATCTTGGTCGATTAATACAGCTTTACTGGTAGTTGAACCCATATCTAAACCCAGAAAACATCGTCCCCTGTGTTTGTTCAGTTCTTTTCTCTTAACTTTTTGTCTGGCATGTCTTTTCAAAAAATCGTCATATTCCGTTTCATTTGAAAATAGCGGTTCAAGGCAGGTCGCTGTAGATAAGACATCTTTTTTAACCGTTTTTATAAGGTTAAGTAATTGATTTAATGAAACATCACACGCTGTGCCATTTGAATCCGGTTGTTTTTTGGCAGAGAGAGCTGCTCCGATTGCGACATAGATTTGTGCATTCTCCGGCACTGCCATCTCATAATCATTCAAGCTTAAG
Source organism: uncultured Candidatus Epulonipiscium sp. (assembly GCA_964497675.1). GTDB lineage: Bacteria > Bacillota > Clostridia > Lachnospirales > Anaerotignaceae > CAZCDP01. The sequence goes on along the minus strand of CAZCDP010000133.1, from coordinate 2,307 downwards.
GTCTCTTGAAATCTCAGCCGCAGCTGCGGCAGGAAATGCAAAGGCCCCCCCAGAAAGCCGACCTTTCCATGAATTTTCCTTCCGGAGGCTAGACCTGAGATTGTTTGATTGACAACGGCCTGAAAAATGGAAGCTGCAATATCCTCTTTTTTTGCTCCTTCATTTAACAGTGCCTGAATATCCGTTTTGGCAAAAACCCCGCATCTTGCGGCAATAGGGTAGATTACACTGGAATGCTCGGCAAGCTCATTGAGTCCTGCGGCATCTGTCTTTAAAAGAATTGCCATCTGATCAATAAATGCTCCGGTTCCCCCGGCACAAATCCCATTCATTCTTTGATCAGTACCGTTTTCGAAAAAAGTTAATTTGGCATCTTCTCCACCCAGTTCAACAATTACTTTTACATCCGGAATATATCGTTCGACCGCTTTGTTACCGGCAATAACCTCTTGAACAAAGGGTAAATTTAATTGTTCGGATATGGAAATGCCTCCTGATCCGGTTACAGCAGCAGTAATGCGTACATCTCCTAATGCATCATATAATTGACTAAAAAGTTCCTCCAGAGTCATCCAGAGATCGGAATGGTGTCTGCAATATTTGCTGTAAAGCAGATTGTCTTCGTTATCCAAAACTGCAAGCTTTACTGTTGTAGATCCAACATCTATACCTAGGTAAAAGATGTTGTTTTCAGACTTGCTTATTTCTCCCATAACGTAATCCAGTTTTATCCCTCCTAAAGAACATATAATATACATATTATCCCATTTTAGAGGAAGATTATTCAATTTTTAACGAGTGTTCTAATCTTTAAATTGTTTTCTTAATTTAAATTCAAAGTAAGGTACTATCCTTATCAATCTTCAATCCTCAATCTTTCCGTAATCTGAGAGGTGCCTTTTTCTCCTTTCGACAGCAATAGGGGTAGCTATGGAATCAGCATATTTAACGAAGTATAAAGCAACAATAGCTACCGGTGATGGATTCAAAAACAGCAGATGAGAGTATTCAAATGCTCGGTTTGGATTTTTTTGTTTTTATAAAAAGGTTGAAACTACTTTATGACACGGTTTGTGAAAATCCCAAAGGATATGATATAATAAGCAAAAATAGTTAGGGAGGGATAGCTGTGAAATTATTTCATCTGGGAGATCTGCATTTGGGTAAACGTGTGAATGGGTTTTCTATGCTGGAAGATCAGAAATATATGATTGATGAAATTTTAAAATTGGCAGAACAGCAACACCCGGATGCCATGATGATTGCCGGAGATGTTTATGATAAAACGATTCCGCCGGCAGAGGCGGTGGAGTTATTGGATCATTTGCTTACGGAACTGGTTAAAAAAAACATATCTGTTTTCATGATAAGCGGAAATCATGATTCAGCGGAAAGACTGCATTTTGGCAGTCAGATGTTTGTAAAAAATAAGGTATATATTGCAGGTACGTTTCGGGGCCGGTTGTACAAAGCCACGGCTGAGGATGAGAATGGAAAATTGAATTTTTATCTGTTGCCTTTCATCAAACCTGCTACTGTTGCACCTTATTTCAAAGAAAGAGATATTGAAACTTACGAAGATGCCGTAAAAGCAATTTTACAAACCGAAAAAATTGATAAGAGTGAAAGAAATATCCTGGTCGGGCATCAGTTTGTGACAAAAGGAGGTATGGCGGAGGAAAGTGATTCGGAAATCAAAACAGTGGGCGGACTGGAACAAATCGATTATTCCGTATACCAGGCTTTTGATTATGTGGCTTTGGGACACTTGCACAGCCCGCAGAAAATTGGTAGAGAAACGGTTCGCTATGCAGGTTCTCCTTTGAAATATTCATTTTCAGAGGCGAGGCAAAAAAAATGTGTCACAATGTTGACAATGAAAGAAAAAGGCAATATTTCTATTGAGAAGCTTCCACTTACTCCTTTGCGAGATATGCGGGAGGTAAAAGGACCTATACAGGCCTTGGTAGATGCCGCTTTGGCAGACGTTGACGGGCGTGAGGACTATATTCATGCTACATTGACAGATGAGGAAGAGCTCTTTGATGCGGTGGGACAATTACGAACGGTGTATCCTAATCTGATGGTCATTGATTTTGAAAACAGTAAAAGCCGAAAAAATTTAAGAAGCCATTCGGCAGCAGAAAATCCGGATGAATGGACACCGTTACAGCTTTTTCTTGATTTTTATGAAAAACAGAATAGTATAGCCCTATCGGAAGAACAGTTTAAAATTATGGAAGCTCTCTTTGCAGAAATTGGAGGTGCTGTGGAATGAAGCCAACGAATATAACCATGTGTGCTTTT
>CAZCDP010000132.1:0-4466 GCA_964497675.1 uncultured Candidatus Epulonipiscium sp. | reverse complement strand
TTTCTGCTTTATCATTAATAAAAGAAAAAAAATATAATAAAACGTTAATACTTTCCCACAGACCAGTAGTAGGCTCTGGTTGGTATGATGATTTTAACAAAGTATTTGATGACAAAGATAATTATGTATATGGATCTAAAAATCTAGGAGAAAAATTATATAATTTAATTAATACAAATAAAAATATAATTTATTTTGCTTCAATTCAAGATGTACGAGAATCCAGCGACATTGGTGGAAGATTTGAAAAAAACGAACAAATATTTAACATTGATTGGGATTTATTAATTATAGATGAAGCTCATGAAGGCACTAAAACTGATTTAGGTAAAAAAACCATTGAAATAGACCATGTTTCCAAAAGCTATGGAGATGTGAAATATATCAAAGCGTTTAGCTATATCATTTTACGCAATGACAGGATTGGGATTATAGGAAAAAATGGATGTGGAAAGTCCACGTTGCTGAAAATGATGACAGGTGTGTTACAGCCGGACAGCGGAAGTGTAGAAATTGGTGATACGGTAAAAATCGGAGTTTTTTCCCAGGAAAATAAGGAAATGGACGAAAACCAAAGGGTTATTGATTATATTCGGGATGTGGCAGAATATGTACCGACGGCGGACGGACACATTACTGCTTCTCAGATGTTGGAAAAATTCCTGTTTCCTATGGAGATGCAGAGAGCGCCTATTTCCATTTTGTCCGGTGGTGAACGAAGGAGGCTGTATCTATTAAAGGTATTGATGGCGGCGCCGAATATTTTGTTTTTGGACGAGCCTACCAATGATTTGGATATTGAAACATTGGCAATTCTGGAAAACTACCTGGATACATTCCCCGGTGCTGTGGTTGCCGTATCCCATGACCGTTACTTTTTGGATAAAGTAGCAAACAGGATTTTTGCATTTCAAGAGGCTGGGGAAATCAAACAATACGAGGGTGGTTATACAGATTATCAAGAAACCTTTGAACGGGAGCAGGAGCTTTTGGAGGAGCCTTTGCAAAAGTGTCAGCCCATCAAAAAACAAGAAGCCCCAAAAGATTCCAAACCAATGAAAATGTCTTTTAAAGACCAGAGAGAATATGATGCCATTGGTGGAGTCATCAGCCATCTGGAAGAAAAATTGGAGAATATCGAGAAAGAAATAGGGGCTATTCGTAGTGATTATGTGAAGCTGCAGGAACTTTCAGAACAGAAAGATGAGCTGGAAGAAAAACTGGAAACAGCCATGGAACGGTGGGTTTATCTAAGTGAACTGGCAGAAGAAATCGAAAGGAACAAACAGGAAGGAAATGCTATATATTGACAGATATTGCATATAAGCATAAAATACTGATATAGAATGATAAAAAAGGTGGGAATCAAATATGGACATTAAACAAAGAGCATTGGAGGCACACCGCGCATGGAGGGGCAAGGTGGAGGTTATCAGCCGCACGCAGATTACCAACAACGAGGAACTTTCAATCGCCTATACTCCAGGTGTGGCGGAACCCTGTCTTGCGATACAGAAGGATCCGACCCTTTCCTTTGAGCTGACAAGACGCTGGAATACCGTTGCGGTCATTACAGACGGAACGGCAATTCTAGGATTGGGAGATATTGGCCCAGAAGCGGGAATGCCGGTTATGGAGGGGAAATGTGCTTTATTCAAATGCTTTGCGGATATTGACGCTATTCCTCTGTGCGTGCGTTCCAAGGATTCGGACGAGATTGTGAAGGCTATCAGCCTTTTTGCCGGAAGCTTTGGCGGTATCAATCTGGAGGATATTTCTGCACCTAGATGTTTCGAAATAGAAGAAAAATTGAAAAAAACAACGGATATTCCAATTTTCCATGATGACCAGCACGGCACAGCGGTAGTCGTGTTTGCAGGATTGAAAAATGCATTGCGTTTGGTGGGAAAAAAGGAAGAAGAGGTTTCTGTTGTTATTTCCGGCGCAGGCAGTGCGGGTACAGCTATTGCCAAGCTCTTATTGCAGGCGGGTATCAAGGATTTGGTACTTTGTGATAAGAATGGAGCCATCACAGCAGACTGTGCTTATGAAAACACTGCATTTACAGAGCTTTCTCATATCACCAATCCCAAAAGGAAATCCGGAAGCTTGGCTGAGGTATTAGTAGGAGCAGATGTATTTATCGGTGTTTCCGCTCCCAAGCTTTTGACACCGGAAATGATTAGAACTATGGCAAAAGACCCCATTGTTTTTGGTATGGCGAATCCTGTGCCTGAGATTCTACCAGAGGAGGCAAAAGCCGCTGGTGCTCGCGTGGCTTGCTCCGGAAGATCCGATTATCCGAATCAGATCAACAATGTATTAGCGTTTCCGGGCATTTTTCGGGGGGCATTGGATGTACGGGCAACAGACATTAATGAAGAAATGAAACTGGCGGCGGCTTATGCCATTGCCGACCTCATCAGCCCAGAAGAATTGAACGAGGAATATGTAATACCTTCTCCTTTTGATAAACGGGTGGCTCCCGCTATTGCAAAGGCTGTAGGAGAAGCGGCACGCAGAAGCGGCGTGGCTAAGATTTGACTATTGCAATTATAAGAAAATCTGTTATAATGCTATCGTGTATCATGACATAAGTGTTTGAATTTTTTAGGAGTGTGATTTTTGTGGAAGACCCTGGCAGTCCGTGGTTGATTATTGTTTTAATTATTTTGATTTTTAGCTCTGCGTTTTTTTCGGCATCGGAAACGGCTTTGACCTCACTGAGTAAGATTAGGCTTAGAAATATGGTGGATGAAAATATAAAAAATGCGGATAAAATCAGTAAACTCATTGATAATCCCAATAAACTGTTAAGTTCTATTTTGGTTGGCAATAATATTGTAAACATCGGCGCATCGTCTTTGGCAACTATGCTTGCCATGAACCTTGTGAAAGGAAACTCCGGTTCCGGTGTAGGGATTGCTACCGCTTTTATGACAGTTGTGATTTTAATTTTCGGTGAGATTACCCCAAAAACAATAGCGGCACAAAATGCGGAAAAAGTTTCATTATGGGTGGTTAAAATTGTTTCTGTAATTGTATTTATTCTGACACCTGTGGTAAAGATTCTGAATGTGATAACAATCAGATTAGTTCGTCTTTTAGGCGTACATGTGAATGAAAGAACTCCTTTGATTACAGAGGCAGAACTAAAAACCATGGTAAATGTCAGCCATGAAGAGGGCGTTTTGGAGATTGACGAAAGGCGAATGATTAATAATGTATTCGATTTTGGAGATGCCAAGGCAAAGGATGTTATGACGCCACGAACAGATATGATTGCCATTGAGGATGATACAACCTATGATGAAATCGTTGCTATTTTTAAAGAAGAACGATTTTCCCGATTACCGGTGTTCCATGAGAGTGTGGACAATATTATTGGTATTTTGTATGTAAAAGACATTATTTTTATCGATGAAGACAATTATAAAACCGAAAACTATATGCGGGACCCCTTTTTTACTTATGAAAGCAAGTCTGTTTCGGAATTGTTTTCAGAAATGCGCAGCAAACGAATTCCTGTTGCCATTATTCTGGATGAATACGGCGGCACATCGGGGCTTGTTACCATAGAAGATATGGTGGAGGAGATTGTGGGTGATATTTCTGATGAGTATGATGAGCATGAAGAAGATATCGAAGTGGTGAAAGAGGACGAGTTTATTGTGGGTGGCAGCACCCATTTGGATGATGTCAATGAAATGATAGGTTCCCGTTTGGAGTCCGAAGATTTTGATACCATTGGCGGCTATGTTATTGGTGTGTTAGGCAGTCTCCCCGATGGGGGCGAGGTTGTAGAAACCGATGGTATGAAAATTGTAGTGGAAGAAGTAAATAAAAAAAGAATTGAAAAATTGAGGATTTATACGTAAAGGATTTTTTTGGGGGTTTCTCCTATCATTTTCAAAAAAAGAAAATAAAAAATCAGTTAGGCTTCTTAAGCCCTAAAAAAAGGAAAAAACCGTTGATTTGATATGATTTAGATATCAATCCGACGGTTTTTTGTCTTTTAGGAGATTTCGTTATTTGTTAGATGGCAGTGGATTTTCCGTTTTCTTTTCTTTTTCGTCTTTTATTTGGTGCTGTTTTAATTTTTCTTTTACGGCATTCATATAAAAATCGGCTGTTTGTACACCTTGTATTTGTTCTCCCGTTACCTCGCCGTTGGAGTCTACGAAAACTGTGGTAGGAAGCCCCTTCAGATTTTGAACAATCCAATTTGCAAAAATCTTATCAGGCATTACGCTGGTAAAATCGGCAACGGCCTCTGTTTTTGCCTGTAATGCTATTTTTTCAGCCTTTTCTGTAGGGGTGTCAATGACTACCTGAATCAGATTTACATTTGGGTATTCCTTTTCCAATCTTACTTTTACTTCTTGCATTACGGCTGTTTCGTTGATGTCCGGGTAGCAGTAGGATGCCCAAAAGTTCACTAAGGTCAAGTCATATTTCCCAAAGAT
>CAZCDP010000131.1:1006-4473 GCA_964497675.1 uncultured Candidatus Epulonipiscium sp. | reverse complement strand
GTATCAAAACGGTAACCATGAGTGTATTGATAATTGCTGTGATTTCTGTTATCAAGGGCAGCCGAATGACTCATTGTTATGAACGTCGAATTTCTTTTGAAACGTTGCAAAAATCACTGGCGGTATTTTTTATCAGCTTGTCCGCTGTGATTGGTATTACGATGCTGTTGACTTTTACAGAACGGAACATAGCAGGTCCTCATGAATTTATGGATTTATTATTTGAAGTAACTTCAGCTCTGGGCACAGTAGGTGTAACAACGGGGGTCACTCCCTATTTATCGGTTGCGGGGCGGATTATTATAGCATTTGCCATGTTTATGGGTAGGATTGGGCCGATTTCCATTGTAATTGCCTTGACAAAAAAACAAAATCAGGAAACCGACCATATTCAATATCCAGAGGATCAGGTAATTGTAGGTTAGGGGCTATTTAAAAAAGAAATCACCTTAGCTTTTTCTGTTAAAAAAAGAATTTTGTTGTGTTAAAAATCTTCAAAATCACCCTGTTATTTCTATGGCTTTTGCCATGGAGAACATCTTTTTTAGCGAATTTTCAGGTGGTTTTTCTTTTTAGAACACGCCAAGTGAATAGGAGGTATAATAAAAATGGCAAAAAGAAAACAGTTTGTTGTATTGGGTTTGGGACGTTTTGGATTAAGCGTTGCGAGAACATTGGCTGAAAATGGTTATGAAGTATTGGCTGCCGGCAATGACCCTGATGCGGTGCAGGAAGCTTCTGAATTTGTTACCCATGCAGTTTGTATTGATGTGACCGATGATATTTCTTTAAAAGCTTTGGGTATTGGAAACTTTGATGTTGCGGTAATTGCCATCGGACATCATTTGGAGGCCAGTGTAATGGCGACATTGCAGACAAAGGAAATGGGGATTCCCTATGTTATTGCCAAGGCACAGAATAATGCTCATAAAATGATACTCGAAAAAATTGGAGCAGACAGGGTGATTTTTCCCGAAAGGGATATGGGTATTCGTATTGCTAACAACCTCATGTATGGAAACTTTTTTGAATTTATGGAGCTTTCCAATGAATTTGGTATTGCCGAGTTTGAGCCATTAAAGGAATGGATCGGGAAAACCCTTGCGCAGTCGGAAATTCGGGCAAAGTATGATTTGAACGTCGTGGCTATCCGTACCCGTGGAAAAACCGAAGCTTCTCCTAGGGCAAATCGTTTGATTCAAGAAAAGGATACCTTGATTGTTATGGGCGAAAACCGACAGATTCAGCGATTTATTGAAAAACACGCCAAAGGTGATTGATTTGATAGAGAGTACACAAAATAAAATTGTAAAAAAATTAATTTCCTTAAAGAGCAGGAAAAATAGGGATAAAGATGGGCTTTTTGTTGCAGAAGGGATACGCTTTGTTTCAGAAATCCCTGCCGATTGGAAAGTAGATTTATATGCTGTTTCTAAGGAATTTGCTGCCCAAAATGAGATAAGGGTGTTTGAGGAAAGAGCCAATACTTTTGTTTTTTCTCAGAGCGTTTTCGAAACCCTTTCGGACACAGAACATCCCCAGGGTATTCTGGCGGTTTGTCATCGAAAGAAATTTGACCTTCAGGCTGTTTTGGAAAAAAAGACGGGCTTTTATTTGTTGGCAGAGGAGTTGAATGACCCCGGAAATCTAGGTACCATCATTCGTACGGCAGATGCCTGCGGTGTGCATGGGATTTTTCTTTCAAAGGGCAGTGTGGATTTATATAATCCCAAGGTGCTTCGCTCCACCATGGGCTCCTTGTTCCATATACCTGTATTTCAGAATGTGGATTTGGGGGAGATTGTTGGGGAAATGAAAAAAAAAGACGTGCAAGTTTTAGCGGCACATTTAAAAGGGCTGGAATATCCCTATGCGTTTGATTTTAAAAAGTCTTGTGCAATCTTGATTGGAAACGAGGCAAGAGGCCTTTCAGAAGAAGCGACCACCTTGTGTGATGATTTTGTAAAAATTCCGATGATTGGACAGGCGGAGTCTTTAAATGCCTCTATTGCGGCGGGTGTTCTTATGTATGAGGCAGTACGTCAGAGAATTATGAAATAAAAAAAGCCCCTTGATTTTATCATAAAAAATCGGGGGCTTTATAAATTGGCGGCGTTTACATCAAGGCGTTTTTTTAAAGGTTAGGCTGGGTCATTTACTAGGCTAATAATTAAAATTTTCTGTCGAAGATCTTCCCCAAAAAGGATTATTTTAATATCTGGTTATTGATTTTCAGCTTTCCGCCATCATAAGCCTTTAGGTTGGAACCCGCAAAGGTGGAGCGGGTGACGGCTTCTTTGCCGTATTTTAGGCGTATTTCATCCATGGCTTCATCGGCCTTTTTTTGTTTACTCCAATCCTCATCCAAAATGGAAAGCTGGACACAGCTGTCGCTGCAAAGCTGGCCGGCACGTATGCCCAATAGACGGAGGGGTTCTCCCTTCCAGGCTTCGTCAAAAATCTCTTTGGCGTTCTGATAGAGGGCATTGGTGCAGTCTATGGAATTCATCAGCTTTCTTTGGTGAGAATAGACCTTAAAATCACTGGATTTGATGGCAACCGCGATTTCGCCAGCACATAATTTGCTGCATCGCAGACGCATGGAAACGGTTTCGGAAAGAGCCAGTAAAATTTTGTAGGCAGTTTCACAATCGGTTATATCAAAAGGGATGGTGGTGCTGTTGCCGATACTCTTGACCTCACGAACGGTATCCGAAGAGGCAACGGGAGAATTCTCTATACCGTTGGCATAGGCATGGAGCAGGAGTCCGAAGCTTTTGAATTCTGATTGAAGCAGTGAAGTGCTGAAATTTGCTAAATCGCCGATGGTTCGGATACCCATTTTTTTCAGCCGAGGGGCAGTACGCCGACCAACCATAAAAAGTTCACCAACAGGGAGGGGCCATAGCTTTTTTGGTATTTCCAAAGGATAAAGTGTGTGGATTTTATCGGGTTTTTCCAGTTCTCCTGCCATTTTTGCCAGAAGCTTGTTACTGCTGATACCGATATTTACAGTAAAGCCCAATTCTTTTTTAATACGCTCTTTTATTTCATGGGCGGCTTCAAGAGGTGTACCGAAAATTTCTTCCATACCTGTATATTCCAGAAAACATTCATCGATGCTGTATTCCTCCAGTCGGTCAGAATAATGGGAGAGAAGGGCAAAGAGCATTTGGGATGATTGGGAATACAGGGGAAAGTTTGGTGGCACACAAACAAGCTGGGGGCATTTTTGCAAAGCAATGCCTACGGGTTCTCCGGTGATGATGCCAAACCTTTTGGCAGGGGTGCTTTTTGCCAAGATAATGCCACGACGGCTGTTTGTATCTCCGGCAATGGCAGAAGGAATGTCACGAAGGTCTTGGGTATCGCCGTTTTTTAATCGCCATACAGCTTCCCAGCTTAAAAATGCACTATTGACATCAATATGAAAAATAGTTCGTTCCATCTTTGTCACCTCTGAAAAA
>CAZCDP010000131.1:0-996 GCA_964497675.1 uncultured Candidatus Epulonipiscium sp. | reverse complement strand
CACGAACAAATATTCGATTCAACGAATATTTTCTTACATTATGATAACAGAGGTTTTCATCTTTGTGTTTTACAGATATAATAAAGAAAAAGAGGTGGATAAGCATGAAAAAAATATATCGTCGGGTATTAAGTGTTGTTGTTCTTGGAATAGCTTTTTTATATTGGCAGAATAACGATATTGTGGTGACAAAAATAAATGTGGTCAATAACAAAATCCCTAAGGGATTTGAAGGATATAAAATTTTGCATATTTCGGATTTGCAAAACAAAACCTTTGGAAAAGGGCAGAAACGACTGCTTCGTTTGGCAAAAAAAGCAAAGGCAGATGCTATTTTTATTACAGGAGATTTGATTGACCGCAACCGAACCGATTTGGATGCCGCCATGGAGCTGATTCATGGGATTGTTGGTTTGGCACCGATTTATTATGTTTCCGGAAACCATGAATATAGCTCCGGTGTTTATGATGATTTAATACTGCTTTTGGAAGCAGAAGGGGTACATATTTTGGAAAATGACCAAACGTTTCTGGAAAAAGAAGGCGATAAAATAGATTTGATGGGACTGATTGATATTCGTGCCAACAGAAATTATGGATTTGTGCTGAATAAGCTGCTAAAAAACTGTAAAACCGAGTTTCAAATGCTTCTTTCCCACAGACCGGAGATTTTTGATTTGTACGTGGAAAAATCTATCGATGTTGCCTTTACGGGGCACGCCCACGGTGGTCAGATTCGTTTGCCTTTTGTGGGCGGGCTTTTTTCGCCAAATCAAGGATTTTTTCCTAAATATACCAGCGGCGTATACGAAAAGGACGGCAGTTCCATGATTGTCAGCAGAGGACTTGGCAACAGCAAATTTCCTTTCCGTATCTTTAACCGACCGGAGTTGATTGAAGTTACGCTTTCCAGAGGAGAATAATGGTTGAACAGGAGGAAGAGGTTATGTTATAATTGCTGTGACCTTAAATTATATGGAGAGGATGAGTATATTG
>CAZCDP010000130.1:0-4500 GCA_964497675.1 uncultured Candidatus Epulonipiscium sp. | reverse complement strand
GGATAAAACCCCTCTGGATGCGGTAAGTGCGGTGCTTCCAGCGGGCACATTATCAGGTGCTCCAAAAATCCGTGCTTGCGAAATCATCCACGAACTAGAAAATAATAAACGTGGTATTTATGGCGGTGCCATTGGGTATATCGACTTCACAGGAAATCTGGACACCTGCATTGCCATCCGCATAGCCTTTAAGAAAAACGGCAAAGTATTTATCCGTACCGGGGCAGGCATTGTTGCTGACAGTATCCCCGAAAAGGAATATCAGGAGTGCAGCCAGAAAGCATAGGCTGTCCTCCAAGCATTACAGCTTTCGGAAGGATGCATAGAGGAATGATTTTATTAATCGATAATTATGATAGCTTTTCCTACAATCTCTATCAGATGATAGGTTCTGTAAATCCCAATATACAGGTAATTCGCAACGACGAACTCACCCTTGCTGAAATAGACGCCCTGCGCCCCGAAAAAATCATTTTATCACCAGGCCCCGGGAAGCCTTCTGACGCCGGTGTATGTGTAGGGGCTGTTTCCCATTTTGCAGGAAAAATACCGATTCTGGGCGTTTGCCTCGGTCATCAGGCAATTTGTGAAGCCTATGGTGCAACCGTATCTTATGCTAAAACACTGATGCACGGAAAACAATCAGATATTATTTTGGATACCCATTGTACCCTTTTCGCTAAACTTCCAATAAACATCAAAGGTGCAAGGTATCATTCCCTTGCTGTCATGGAAAACACCATACCTGAAGAACTCCTAGTTACAGCACACACTGCTGATGGCGAGGTGATGGCAGTGAAACATAGGGAATATGAAATCTATGGCGTACAGTTTCATCCGGAATCCATATTAACACCACTAGGCAAAACCATATTAGAAAATTTTTTAGGAGGGGAATCAATATGATAATAGAATCCATAAGAAAAGCCGTTGACCACGAAAACTTAACCTATGAAACTGCCGAAACAGTGATGGATGAAATTATGGGGGGCGAAGCAAGCCCAATTCAAATGGCCGCTTTTTTAACCGCCATGTCTGTCAAAGGCGAAACCATTGACGAAATTACTGCCTCTGCGGCAGGTATGCGAAAGCACTGCATCCGCCTTTTGCACAACATGGATGAAGTCCTTGAAATCGTCGGTACAGGTGGGGATAAATCCAATTCATTCAATATTTCCACGACCTCATCTCTGGTTGTGTCCGCAGCAGGCGTACCCGTTGCCAAGCACGGCAACCGAGCGGCTTCCAGCAAATGCGGTGCAGCAGATGTACTGGAAGCATTGGGTGTCAATATCACCATTCCCCCTGACCACAGTAAAAAATTGTTAATGGATATGGGGCTTTGTTTTTTATTTGCCCAAAACTATCATATTGCTATGAAATATGTAGCACCTGTCCGTCGTGAACTGGGTATCCGTACCATTTTCAATGTGTTAGGCCCTCTTGCCAACCCTGCCGGAGCAAATATGCAGCTTCTTGGTGTATACGAAGAAAAATTAGTAGAGCCAATGGCTCGTGTTCTTTCTAAGCTTGGTGTGAAAAATGCTATGGTCGTTTACGGACAGGATGGTCTGGACGAAATTTCTACCAGCGCACCCACCAGCGTGTGCGAAGTACGCAACGGTGTTTACCGTTCCTACATCATCGAACCGGAACAGTTCGGTATTACCAGATGCAAAAAACAAGACCTTGTGGGAGGTACCCCCTCAGAAAATGCACAAATCACCCGAGATATTCTTTCCGGCAAAAAAGGCCCCAAACGGAATGCTGTTGTGTTGAACTCTGCCGCCGCACTTTATATTGCAAAACCGGAACTGACCATGGAACAGGAAATTTCTCTTGCAGAAAAAACCATTGACAACGGAAAAGCACTGGAACAGCTTGAAAAATTTATTCGACTTTCTAATGAGGTGATAGCATGATTCTGGACGACATTGCTGCAAAAACCCGTCAGCGGATTGCCGAATTAAAAAACGGCAAATGCTTGGAGGAAGTCCAGGGCCTAGCCCGTTCCATGGCAAAAGATACTGACTCTCCTTTTGAAAAAGCACTTCGTTCTAAGGGAATCTCGTTTATCTGCGAAGTAAAAAAAGCTTCTCCGTCCAAAGGTGTCATTGCAGAAGATTTTCCCTACCTTGCCATTGCGAAAGAGTATGAAGCTGCAGGTGCTTGTGCGATTTCTGTATTGACGGAGCCGTATTTTTTTCTTGGCGACGATAGGTACCTGAGCGAAATTGCTCATGCCGTTCACATTCCTGTTTTGCGGAAGGATTTCACCTTGGATCCCTACCAAATCTATGAAGCAAAAATCCTAGGGGCATCAGCAGTACTTCTCATCTGCGCCTTACTGGATACAGATACCTTGACCGAATATATTGCCCTTTCCCACAGCTTAGGGCTGTCTGCCCTTGTGGAAGCACACTCTGAAGCAGAGATAACCTCCGCATTAAAAGCTGGCGCAAGAATCATTGGGGTAAATAACCGCAATCTAAAAACCTTTGCAGTTGACGTTACAACAAGTGTTCGTCTTAGAAAGCTTGTTCCCCGAAACATTCTTTTTGTTTCCGAAAGCGGTATCAAAACGGCAGAAGATATTGCTGTTCTGCAAAATAACGGCACAGATGCCGTACTGATTGGGGAAACATTGATGCGTAGTCCTAATAAACAAAAACAAATTGCGGTTTTACGAGGTGAAGTCTATGGCAAAAATTAAAATTTGCGGTTTATTCCGCTCCTGTGATATTGATTTTGTCAATGAAGCAGAGCCTGACTATATCGGTTTTGTATTTGCAAAAAGCCCACGGCAAGTATCCTCATCCCAAGCCATGAATCTTCGTTCTCAATTAAAAAGCGGTATCGTTCCTGTCGGTGTATTTGTAAATGCTCCCCCCATGTTAATACAACAGTTATATCGTCAACATATCATTGAGATTGCCCAACTGCACGGAATGGAGGATGAAGCGTATATGCAAAAGCTGAAAAATCTTTGCGACATCCCGATTATCAAGGCGATCAGTGTGAAAAAAACAGAGGATATTTACCCATGGCAAAATTCCTCTGCGGACTATCTGCTTTTGGATAACGTCGGCGGCGGTACAGGCAAAGCCTTTGATTGGCGTTTGATACCGCCCTGTAAAAAGCCTTTTTTTCTGGCAGGCGGCATTGGCATTTCAAATATAGAAACAGCACTCTCCCTCTCCCCTTATTGCGTAGATGTAAGCAGTGGTGCAGAAACAGACGGAAAAAAGACAAGGGAAAAATCCTGAAATTGGTGCAAAAAGCGCGAGGAGGTGCTTTCCATGGTTTTTATTCTAAAACCGAATGTAAAAAAAGATAAGATAAGTCAATTTATTATCCAATGGGAAAAGAAAGGCTTTTCTACCATCCTAAGCACAGGCACAGAGCATACTGCGGTTTGTTTGATTGGCAACACAGCAGGAATAGACATGGATCATGTGGTGGAAACCAATGACATTGTTGCATATGGCAAGCGGATTACCGAACAATATAAGGCAGTCAGCCGTACCGTGCATATGGACAATACCATCCTCCATGTTGGGGATGCCGCCATTGGTGAAGGAACTTTCACTGTCATTTCCGGTCCCTGCTCCGTAGAAAGTAAAGAGCAAATTGTAAACATTGCAGCAGCTGTAAAAGAAAGCGGTGCAAAAATCCTACGGGGCGGTGCCTTTAAGCCCAGAACCTCTCCGTATTCCTTTCAAGGAATGCAAGCCGAGGGTTTAAAACTACTGTTAAAGGCAAAGCAGGAAACGGGGCTTCCGATTGTAACAGAAATCATGAACCAAACGCAGGTACCCCTATTTGAAGATGTAGACATTGTACAAATTGGAGCAAGGAATATGCAAAACTTCGATTTATTGAAAGCGGTAGGCAAGCTAAATAAACCCGTTTTGCTAAAACGAGGGCTTGCCAGTACCATTGAAGAATTTTTAATGAGTGCTGAATACATTCTTTCAGAAGGGAACACACAGGTTATTTTGTGTGAACGAGGCATACGCACATTTGAAACCATGACACGCAACACCTTAGATTTATCAGCAGTCGTTCTGCTAAAGCAAAAATCCCATCTTCCCGTTATTGTGGACCCCAGTCATGCCACAGGTATCCGCAGCCTAGTTGCCCCCCTTGCAAAAGCCGCCCTTGCAGTAGGTGCAGATGGATTAATGATAGAAACCCATAATAACCCGGCAAAGGCGCTTTGTGATGGTGCACAATCTTTGGATTTAGAACAGTTCCATTCCCTCATGAAGGACTTAAAAAAGCGTGTCGTTTTAGAAGAAAAATCGATATGATGCATAGTCAGTCAGGACACTGTTTATAAAAATATTTGAATAGATAACTTGAAAAGTAAATTTGCAGCATAGAAAATATCCAGACTATAAAAAGCATACAAAATCGTTTGCTTTTCCCATACCAGGACTTTCTCCTTTCAGCAAGCTGCTCCGCAAATCCGACCATAGGCGTCCATCTTCTTGTCGG
>CAZCDP010000129.1:0-4579 GCA_964497675.1 uncultured Candidatus Epulonipiscium sp. | reverse complement strand
TCGGCAGACTTTCAGACGGGGGCGAAAACCATATTCGGATATGATTATGTGAGCATGGAGCTACGCCCTATCAGAGAATTATTTCAATATGGGAAAACAGCAAAAATTTATCGTTTGAACAGCGGAGAGAAGGCAAAAGCACAGCTTGGCACATTGTTGGCTACGGCAAAATGGGGCGGCAGCCGAGGGAATTCGTTAAAAGTAGTTATTACAAAAAATGTGGATACGGAAGGGGTATTTGATGTAAAAACTTTTTTAGAAGGCGAAGCAGTCGATACACAGACAGCGAAAACGGCGGAAGAACTGAAGCCAAACGAATTTGTTGTATTTTCCGGAAACGGGGCATTGACACCTACAGCCGGAACAGCATTAGTCGGAGGAACCAACAAAGAAGTAACAGGAACCGAGTACAGCGCATTTTTAGAAGCGGCAGAGATGGAGGACTTTCAGGTGCTGGTCTACGGGGGTGAGGATGCCCTGACGCAAGGATTATTTGAAGCGTTTACCAAAAGAATGCGAAACGAAGAAGGTATCAAGTTTGTTACGGTGTTATTTGACTATAAGAAAGCTGATTTTGAAGGGATTATTTCTGTGAAAAATGAAACCGTTGAGGACAGGGCAGGGCTTGTTTACTGGGTAGCAGGAGCAGAGGCAGGGGCGAATGTCAACGAAAGTTTGACAAACCGAAAATATAACGGGGAATTCACTGTCAAGGCGAAGTATAAAAAATCCCAATTCATTACGGGGCTGAAAGAAGGCGAGTTCCTCTTTTATGAGGATGGGCAGGATGTGCGGGTATTGAGCGACATTAATACATTTACTTCTTTTGAACCTGCAAGAAATGACGATTTTTCCAGCAACAGAGTGGTCCGTGTGCTGGACGCTATTGCCAATGATGTGGCGGGAATATTTAGCCGTTACTATTTGGGCAAACAGAGTAACCATGCCGACGGAAGGAATTTATTAAAAACGGAAATTATTCGTTATCATGAACAGCTGCAATCCATAGACGCCATTGAGGGCTTTTTGGCAGAGGATATTACCGTCAATCAGGGCGTGGGGAAACGGGATGTTGTCGTTTTTGAAAAGGTAAAGCCCACGGATGCCATGGAAAAGTTATATATGAAGGTGGAAGTTATTTAAGGGGGGATGGACATGGGTTATTTGAGAGTGAGAGATACGCTTAATGGTTCTATGGGCACCTGTTTTGCTATCATTGACGGGAAACGCCATGAGATGATGCAGGTGAAGAATGTGGAAGCAAAGGTGGAAAAAACTAAAATGGAATTATCCATTTTGGGAATGACATCAAAACAACACAAAGCAGGAGGATGGAAGGGAACAGGGAAAATGTGCGTTTATTATGTTTCCAGTCTATTTCGGGAAGTGATGCTGGAATACATGAAAGACGGAATTGATACTTATTTTGAATTGATGATTACAAACGAGGACCCTACCAGCAGTACAGGCAGACAGACAGTACTATTAAAAGGGGTTAATATCGACAATATGATTATCAGTAAGCTGGACGTGGAGCAGGAGGTTCTGGACGAAGAACTGAACTTTACATTCAGCGATGTAGATTTGTTGGATAAATTTCGGTCGTTATAAGCACAGAAATAGAAGAAGAACAAAGGGTGGGCGGTGGGCCAAAGGGGAATAGGAGGTAACAATATGGAGGAAATATTGTTTTTTTATAAGGAAAATGGACTGGATATTCCAAACAGAAAGATGAAACTGACAAAGCGGTTTGTTAGTAAGGACGGAGATACACAGGAATGGGAAATTCGAGGGTTATGGCAAAAAGAAAATGAGGAGATTTTGCAAAAATGCCGAAAGGCAGGAAAGTTTGGGGAGCTTTTCATAGATATGGAAAAATATGAAGCTATGGTGCTGGCGGAATGTGTGGTTTTTCCTGATTTACATAATGCAGAGCTGCAAGACAGCTATGGTGTTGCGGGAAGCCATGCTTTGCTGATTGAGATGCTGACGGCTGGGGAATACGAGGTATTAAAAAGAGCGGTTGAGGACATCAACATGGGATAAGGAAAGGGGGATAACCGATGTATCGGTTTTATCTGAAACAAGGAGCAGAACAGATTCTTTTGCCCGTAAGTCCTTTGGAATTTCGGACAAAGGTGGGAAACAGCAACCGTTCTGTGCAGATTCTGAATTTGGGGGAAGCCAATATTTTGAAAAGTATCGGTCTTAGAACCTTTTCTTTTACAGTACTTCTGCCGGGAAAGCCTTACAGTTTTGTGCAGACAGACGGCGGTTTTTTGGAACCTATTTTCTTTCTGAACAAATTCAGACAATATAAAATGAGCAAAAAGCCTGTTAGCCTGATTATCTTTCGGAAGCTTTCCGATGGAACGGAATTATTTAGCGGAAATGTGGAGGTTTCCTTTGAGGATTATGAAGTGCGGGAAAAGGCAGGAGAACAAGGTGACTTTTGGGTGGAGCTACGATTGAAGGAATATCGTAAAATTGTTTCGGCAAGGTATCAAACCGTACAGAAAAACGGAAAAACAGAAATGATACCATTGGGAAAAAAGCGGGAGTGCCGAGAAACTGCAAAAACCTACACCGTACAAAAGGGGGACAGTCTTTGGAAAATTGCCAAAACGATGCTGAATGACGGCGGAAAGTACAAAGCCTTAGCGGAAAAAAACGGCATTACGAATCCAAACAAAATATATCCCGGACAGGTTTTACGGTTGGAGGTGTAGCATATGGAAATCAAACTATTCATACAGCATAAAAGCGTAACTTATGATGCGACAGGAATTGTTGTGGGTGAGGTTACCTTAGAAAACAGCATTGTCGGAAGAGCCGGAAAACTTTGTTTTCAAATTCTACGGGATGGCATTGTGAATTTTATGGAAGGAAGCAAGGTGATATTTTTTGTGAACAACAAGGTAAGGTTTTCCGGTTGGGTTATGTCAAAAAGCAGAACAGGAGAGCAGATTATTTCTGTTACGGCATATGACCAGTTGTTTTATTTGGTAAAGAACAGGGATACCTACCTTTATTGGAACAAAAAAGCATCTGATGTGGTGCGTGGGATTGCCGCAGATTATAAACTGACCTTGGGCGAGGTGGCAGATACAGGCTGGGTTATTCCCCAGAGGATTGAGGAAGGGCAGACGCTTTTAGATATCATTCTTTCTGCTTTGGAGGTTACGAAAAAGAGCAGTGGACGGGAATATTTTTTTTATGATGAGGGAGGAAAGCTGACGGTTCGGGCAAGAGAAGCCATGAAGCTGCCCTTTTTATTGAGCTGTCAAGGTCAAATCAGCGATTATACGTATACCACGGATATTGGAAAGGATACTTATAATTCGGTGCGACTTTTTCAGGCAGAACGGAAGCAAAACCAAAGGCTGGCATACAGTGCACAACGAGAGGATAAAATTCGGGAATGGGGACGGCTGCAATATTATCAGAAAGTTGACCATAGGCTGAACCAAGCACAGCTAAAGGAAATTGCAGAAAATGTTCTGGCAGAAAAATGTAGTGTCAGAAAGAAGTTGATAGTGGAAAACATCAATGGAGGGCTGGAGTTGGGGGCAGGAAATTCTATTATCATAGAAATTCCGCAACTGGCTGAAATTAATCTAAAGGGGCAGGCACTCATTGAACAGTGCGTACATCGTTACAGCGACGGGGAACATCGGGTTAGCCTATGGATTCGTATGGACTAGGGCGTACTTAAAAAAGAAAAGCCGATGGCAAACTTGCTAAAAAAAGATCCTGCAAGGCAAAGGCTGCAGAAATGACGGGGCTGTTTCTAGAATTTTCAACACAGCAGGACTTTTTTATAATGGAAACAGAAAGGTGATTTTTTAGGCTGTTCATCAGAAGGAGGAGAAGAATGAGGGATTTTAAGGCGTTTTTGGCAGACGAGGGTAAGTTGCCAAAGCAGAAAAAAATTATGGTGTCAAAGAGGTTTCGGAATGAAAAAGGCGAACCGCTCCTATGGGAAATCAGAGCGATTCGGGAGCGTGAAAACCAGGAGATATTACGGCAGTGCAAAAATCAGGAAAGCAAAGAGGAATATTGGGGGAAATTATGTGCGGCTTGCGTGGTGACACCGAACCTTGAAAACAAAGGGCTTTGGGAGAGCTATGGAACAGACAGCGGTGATAGGGTTTTGAAGGAAATGCTGAGTATGGGAGAATATATGATGCTGCTTCGGGAGGTCCGTAGGTTAAACGGATTTGACCAGAGAGCGGCAGAATTAAAAGAAGAAGCAAAAAACTAATAAAGGAGGGTCATAAACAGGCGGTTTATGCCTGCTATGCCCTCCGACAATATCATATTACACCCAAAAGGCTGATGGAAATGGATTTGGGTCCGCTGTTCGGGCTTTGGTTCCAGAGTATGTTTATCGGCGTTACCATGTGGGCGCTGTATATCTGCATCTTCATCGTGATTTATGGCCGTATGATTGAAATTTACCTTGTGACATCCGTTGCGCCCATCCCTATGGCTGCCATGATGGGCAAGGAATGGAGCGGCATGGGCCAGAACTATCTGCGCTCCCTGTTGGCGCTGGGATTCCAGGCATTTCTCATTA
>CAZCDP010000128.1:0-4584 GCA_964497675.1 uncultured Candidatus Epulonipiscium sp. | reverse complement strand
AAGGTGAAATTATGAAGAAGCTTGCCGCAGCCTACATCCGTGTCAGCACTGATGATCAAGTAGAATACTCCCCTTCGGCCCAGCTAGAGGATATTTTAGACTATGCAAAATCACATAATATCATCATTCCCGAAAGCTTCATTTTCATAGATGAAGGTATTTCAGGACGTGATGCAGAAAAACGCCCTGCCTTTATGGAAATGATACGGCAGGCACGAAAAAAAACAAACGGCATTTCTTTGATACTCGTGCATAAATACGATAGATTCTCACGAAAAAAAGAAGATGCCGTTTTGTATAAGGCCTTATTAAAAAAAGATGGTGTAAAAGTAATCTCCATCAAAGAACCTATTCCCGATGATGATAAATTCGCTGTCATTTATGAATCTATGCTGGAAGCCATGGCAGAATATTATAGCCTGAACTTAGCAGAGGAAGTAAAAAAGACCATGGTGCGAAAGGCTGAAAAAGGAGAATGGCAGTCAGTTGCTCCCTTTGGCTACAAAAATGTAAATAAAACACTTGAAGTCGTGCCGGAAGAAGCAAAATGGGTTACCTATATTTTTGACCAGTACCTAAATCATGATAAAAGCTTTTTTACATTAGCAAAAGAATTAAACGCAATGGGTGTAAAAACCCATAGAGGGAATGTAATAGAAAATAGGACCATACAATATATATTATGTAACCCAGCCTACTGTGGCTATGTCCGTTGGACGCCCACAGGAAAAACTAGGCGAAACTTTAACAATCCAGATTCTTTAGTTGTGAAAGCTTCCCATCCTGCTATCATTAATGAAGATATTTTTCAAAAAGCACAAGAAAAGTATGCTCTTAATAAAAGAAAAACTACGGCCCACAAACGCCCAATGACAGAAGGAAAACATTGGCTTTCAGGGCTTGTAAAATGCTCAAACTGTGGTCGAAGCCTTATTATATACCGTACCTACAAAAACGGGGGTTTCTCTCTCCAGTGCGGTGGTTATAACCATGGTCAATGCCTGGTATCCCATTCTGTTTCCTCCGCTGTTCTCATTCCCGAAGTACTAAATGCTCTAAAGTTTATAAACTCAGGCGACTACGAAATAAACATCACAAAAGTAAAAAAAGAAAATACAGAATTGCAAATAACGGAATCCTTGCTTCTAAAAACAAAACAAAAGCTTACAAATGCAAAAGAAGCGTACCTTGCAAGTATAGATAGTATAGATGAATACAAAAACAATAAAACTACCATTGAACAGGAAATTTCCGAACTAACTAAAAAAATAGAACTCTTAAAATCAACAAACTATTCAGCAATCGACAGAAAGAACTTTATGAAGCGTATCGAAGGTGTATATGACACCTTGGTGGATACATCTGCTACAATGGAAGAGAAAAAACTTTCTGCCCGTACTATCATTGAAAAAATCATTTATCACAAAAAAGGCAACAAAATAGAGCTGTTTTTATTTGATTCATAGCATCATACCCTAATGGGGTTCGGTGGTCCTGACGGCGAATTAGGAGCAACCGTTCGCTATCTAAGCCAGAAATTCACTATGGTAACCCCAGAAGCAAAAGCAACGTTAAATGATATTGCGACAGAAGAAATGGCACATCTTGAGATGATGGGTACCATTTTCCATCAGCTCACCAAAGGCCTTACCGCAGACCAGATTATTGAAGCTGGATTTAGTCCTTATTATGTAAATCACGGCCTGGGTGTATATCCTGCCTGTGCCGCCGGTGTTCCTTTTTCAGCTGCTGGATTACAGTCCAAAGGTGACCCCATCACTGACCTTTATGAGGATATGGCAGCAGAGCAAAAAGCCCGTAGCACCTACGAATATCTCATCGATTTGACAGAGGACCCTGATGTATTAGCTCCTTTACGCTTCCTTCGGGAGCGAGAAGTCGTACACTTCCAGCGTTTCGGTGAAGCTTTGGACATAGCCAGAGATTACTTGCACCAGGAAAACAAATTCTTTATGCGGAAACCTGAGTTTATGCGATAAAATAAATAGATTTTCAGGGTGTCAATAAATTAGGTTAGACAAAAAGCTGATTTCTTCCCATAAGACAGGACACAAAGCCCTAGAAATCAGCTTTTTTTTGCATCTTTTTGAAAATAAATTTCCCGAAAATGATTCTGCCTAGGAACTACAATCCCTAAAACCCTTGGGCTTTTTCTGAGAAAATTAATTTTTGACAGTCTGAGGTTATTTTTTCTCGTCACATACAGTCCAAAAATCACCGAAAAATAAAACCCCGATGGTTCACGAGTAATTTGAACCACGGGGTTATCAACATTTAAAACTTTCTTAAGCTGGCAGTTGCTACTTTGAATTTATCATGTACATAAACCATAGCATTTTCCACTTCTTTTTCATCCACAAGAACAGAAATCTTAATTTCGGAGGTAGAAATCATGCTGATATTGACACCAGCATCAAAAAGTGCCTCAAAAAACAGGCTGGCAATACCAGGATTGGTGGCCATACCTGCTCCAACAATGGAAAGCTTTGCAACCTTGTCATCATGAACAATCTCTTTTACCGTCAGTCTTTCTTTGTTTTCCTCCAGCACCTTTAGTGCCGTTTCAAGGTCAGATTTTCCTACTGTAAAGGAAATATCCTTTGTATCATCACGTCCGATGGACTGTAAAATAATATCTACACTAACTTTCTCTTTTGCCATTAAAGAAAAGACCTCAAATGCCTTACCCGGCTCGTCTTTGATTCCTACCAAGGATATTCTGGATACATCTTTATCCGCTGCAACCCCACTGATGAGCATTCTTTCCACTTTACATTCCTCCTTAACTACTGTACCTTCCGCCTCGCACATACTGGAGCGCACCACTAATCTGACATTATACTTTTTTGCCAGTTCCACAGAACGGTTGTGGAGTACCTTTGCTCCCAAAGATGCCAGCTCAAGCATTTCATCATAGCTGATTTCGTCTAATTTCCATGCACTTTTTACAATTCTGGGGTCGGCTGTATAAACGCCTTCCACATCTGTATAAATTTCACAGACATCTGCGTTAAGAATCGCCGCCAAGGCTACCGCTGAAGTATCCGAACCGCCCCGTCCCAATGTTGTAATATCGTCAAACTTATTAACCCCCTGGAAACCTGTCACAATAACGATGTTTTTCTTTTCCAGTTCGTGTTCTATCCTGCCTGTGCTAATCGTTTTGATTCTGGCATTGCTGTATGTAGATGTGGTATCAATCCCCACCTGCATACCATTCAGCGAAATCGCTCTTGCACCAAGGCTGTTAATCGCCATGGCCATAAGCGCTACGGACTGTTGTTCACCAGTAGAAAGGAGCATATCCATTTCTCTTTTTGAAGCTTTTGGGTTAATTTCCCTTGCTTTTTCTATCAATTCATCGGTGGTATCACCTTGCGCAGACAATACAACTACCACATCATTACCCTGATTGTAGGTATCAATGATACGACGTGCTACGTTGAAAATACGCTCTTTATTGGCAACAGAACTGCCGCCGAATTTTTGTACAATTAACAATGTTGTTCCCCCCTGTTATTCTGTGATAATCTGTGCGCCTTTCGTATCTGGTTTCAATAATGTCAATTCCCATTCGTGGGGTATGGAGCATAAATAAGCAGACATTTTTTCTTTGAATTCCTCTGCTTTATCCTCTGTCAGCACCGCCATCAAAGTAGAACCTGCACCGCTCAAGTAGGATGCCATGGCTCCATAACCTTTGGCAGCCTTGAAAATACGCTCCATCTCCGGAATCAGCTGTTTTCTATATGGCTGATGAAGTCTATCCTCCATAGCCATGCTGAAATTTTCAAAGTTTCCGGAATACATGGAAGCTACCAGAAGGGCTGCTCTGGAAGCGTTAAAAATGGCATCCTGTCTGGAAATCTGTGCAGGAAGCACACCACGGGAAGCCTCTGTGGAAACCGGAAAGTTCGGTACCATAATAGCAAACACCAAATTACCCGGCATGTCAAGTCTTACATGACACATTTTATTATCATCCAATGCACCAACTACCATACTTCCAAAAAAAGCCGGATTGGAGTTATCGGGATGCCCCTCAAGCTTTGCGGCAATCTGAGATAGCTCCTCTTTGGAGTAATGTAAGCCAGAAAGATGGTTCGCTGCCATAAGCCCTGCCACGATACAAGCAGCACTGCTGCCAAGGCCTCTTGTCATAGGAATATAATCCTCTTGTATCAAACGTACCCCTGGCATCACCATTCCATTTTCCGCAAAAAAATCCACCATAGTTTTATAAATCAGATTACTTTGGTCCGTCGGAACTTCGATGGACTGTTTTCTTTTTACAATGATTTCAACGCCTTTTGGAATTTCTTCAAACCAAAGATGGTTATAAAGCTGTAATGCGATTCCGATACTGTCAAAACCAGGACCCATATTAGCAGAAGTCGCCGGTACTTTTATATGTATCATATTGAAACCTCCATTCGAATACTGTTGCGTACCTGCGCTTTCTCTGCAAGACGTGCTTTTTTCTCTTTTAAACTTCCTTCTGTTTCCATGCCTGAAACAATGGCAAACTCATCATCGGCTTCCTCCAAATCAATGATTTGTCCA
>CAZCDP010000127.1:0-4598 GCA_964497675.1 uncultured Candidatus Epulonipiscium sp. | reverse complement strand
TACCAAAGGTGGTGGGGAAAAGTGTGGAACTGCATCCGGCGCTGGTACTTTTATCTTTGGCTGTCTTTGGCGGCTTGTTTGGTCTTCCCGGCATGATTGTGGCAGTACCCTGTGGAGCACTGATTAAAATTTTCTGTGTGAGATATTATCACCAAAAGAAGAGGGAAAAAGAGAATCGGATGTAACGAAGGTCTGCAAGGATTTTAATTTCCTTGCAGACTTTTCTTTGTGAGTGTAGTATATGAAAGTAAGAAATAAAAAAAAAAGGGGTTTTGCTTCTCGTGAAGTGTGGGAAAAGATTTTTTCCAGAGTCAAAGGAGAGAGAACATGGAATCTAGAAGAAATCAGATATTGCTGGGCATCATATTATTATTTTTTGCTATTTATTTTATCGGAACGCAGCAAGCCTGGATTACCCAAGACAGGCTGCCCCTTGTCATGTTGGGCGGGGCGTTGCTTTTACTTTATATTACCAAACAAAAACAGTGGGCGTTGTGGGTCGGACTTTTTATTTTTGCAGTATGGGGTTGCAAATTTTTTGCGCAGATACCTAGGGTGGGCGGCGGTGTTGTAGGCGTATTATTGTTTTTACTACCCGGTCTTTTACTTTTACATTTTTATCAGGTATCAGGGAAGGATAATTATGTAACGCCGGGATGCTTTGGGTTTTGGGCAGGATGGTATATGGTAATGACGTCTTTTCCGCGTTTTGCAAACAGACCTTGTTCTATGCTGCTCTTAAGTTTGGTTATGGTTTTTTATACTTCCCGCAGTATCAGAAAGAGAAGAGCGGGTGTATTTACGGTTATGGTACGTGGTAGTTTGATTTTTATCATTGGCACTGTTTTACTGGGTTATTTTTAGCAGGGGTACAAGAAGGAAAAGACTTTTTTTTGCATAGAAGGTATGTTATAATATAGCTTAGTGTAATTAGTTTTGGATCAATTCTTACGGAGCTTAGGATGGAAAAATAGAAAAGGTGGGAAAGGCAATGGCAGAAAAAGGACAGGTAATCAATATAAAAGATAATCTGGCTATCATACAAATGACAAGAACAGAGGCTTGTGCAAAATGCCGTGCGTGCATTGCGGGTATGAGCAAAAAAGAAATGATTGTTGAAGCAGAAAATGAATGTGATGCAAAAGTCGGCGATTGGGTGGAAATGGAACTTCGGGATAATGGTTTTTTGAGAGCCGTTTTGATTATGTATGGAATTCCTATGATAGCACTTTTTATTGGGCTTTTGGTAGGCTATTTTGTACTTCCTCCATATGCTCCTTGGATATACCCAGAAATTTTAAGTTGCCTTGTAGGAATTTTCTTTACAGCACTGGCACTTTTATGGATTAGGAGCCAGGAGAGCCGTTGGGAGGCAAAAAGATACAGGCCTATTGCGGCAAGATTGACCACAGAGGATGCAGAAGTTTAAAAAAGATGATAACAGGACAAAGAGATATGATTTGTCCTGTTTTTTTTATGAGAATATATAAAGTTCCCCGAAGGCTTGGAATTTTTTATGGTTTCAAAGAAAGAGGAACATAAAAGTGTAATCAGACAAAAGACAAAACCTAATTTAGCCAGTTATTTGCGAAGGGGGAATTCTATTTCGCACCCCGAAGAAACCGGAACAACCAAAAGAAAGCTGAAATTTCCCTACTTTTTGCGCAAAAGAAAAGTTTTTGTTGGTAAAGTTTTTGTTGGTCTTTTTTATAGGGCAAATTTGCGGAGAAAATTGCTGAAAATCGGCGAGTATTGGTATCGCCCAAGTTTTAAATGACTTTGTTTACACCCTCATCATATCACCAACTTTTGTTTTGTCCATAGAATAGAAAGAGGGGGTGATTCTATGAAGGAAAAAGTAATTTTATATTATAGACAGGGATACAACTGTTCGCGGTGCATCTTGATGGCAGCGGCAGAAACCTATGGGTTTTCATTGCCGGAGGAAACCCTAGACAGCTGTGGAGCTGTTAATAATGGTTTTGGCATCGGTGGTATTTGCAGTGCCTTGGTGGGAGCCGTTCTCGTTTTTGGTATTTTGTTTCCCGATGAGCGTGCAAAGTTTTTACGCCTTCAGCTTTTTTTACGATTTCATGAGAAATATGAAAGCTTGAATTGCTGTATCCTATCTGCTTGCCAGGAGGATTGCGAGGGAATACTTGGGGATGTGGCAGAGTTGACAGAAGAACTCATTGTATGTGAAAAAGAATGTAGGAAACAATGGGGAAAATAGGAAAGGAAAAGGGAGCTGGGGATTTCAGCCCCCAAAATGGTGACAGACCAATCGTTTATGTTGCAAGGGTATCCGTTTTGAAATTTCATTTCACAATCACCCAATTAAAATAGATACTTAAAAGTAAGAAAGCAGCAATGGGGAGATAGGGCAGAAAGCCCTATTTACCCATTGCTTTGGTTATCCTGGCTTTTTTCTTTTAATTTTTGTTCCAGAACTTCTATGTTTTGTTTTAGCTGCTTATTTTTGGCTTCTATGTTTGCCATAGCTTTTTTTACCGCTTTATTTTCTTGCCCCAATTTCGTAAGCTGTTCTTTCCATCGAGCGTTGATGGCAGACAAGTCTTCTGCTCTTTGGGCCAGCAGACGGGATAATTCTTCTATCTGCTGTTTTTGACTAAGGTAAAGAGCGTAGAAGGAAGGGTCATTTGGGACGACGCCGAAGTTTTCTACCGCTTTCCCTGACTGGCTGGGCCTCAACTGGTTGGATACGGGTTGTGTCGGAGTGGGGGCTTTGTTTAGCTGGTCAAAAACAGCTAATTCATAACCATTTTTCCCGTCAGCATAGGCTTCCGCTGCATTGAGTGTATTGTAATCATTATTTGAAATGGTAAATTCGCCTTTGATACAGAGTTTAGGGAATGGTGCGGTATATTTTTCCACCACACCGAAGCTGCCGCCATTATTATCGGAACTGCAGTGGTATGGCTGCCCGCCGGCTACCCACATTAGGTGAAGCTGACCGTTCTGTTGGTAAACAAGGCAGTTATCACAATAAGTATCTTCCCATAATACACGGGGTGTACTGATGGAAGCCGCTTGTTTATATTGATATACGACTTGTGAACGGAACATCCCCTTGACAGTATATAAAAGATGAATTCTTTCATTATCATTGATGATGGATAAGTCTGTGCAGGGGTAGGGCGTCTGTATGATAGGGTTGACGCTGCCTAAGGTATAGGGAGAAAATAGCATTTCTCTGGCACTGATTACATTTCTAGCGGTACGGTAATACAAAATGATATGGTGGCGTTTAATGCGTTCCGCAAAAAAAGGAACTTGGGCAAATGGCAGAAAACGATCTATCTTATAAAGCTTTTCCCATTTTCCATTTTGAAAAGAGGCATAAACCAGAGAATGGACACCTGCCGTTTCTGTTGGCAAATGATAAATCATATGGAAAGCCGATTGGTCTGGGATTATAAAAAACTTGATACGAGTTAGGTCTTTTTTGTCGGACATGAGCTGATTTTTGTCCCAATGGGCATAGTCTGTTGTTTTTGCCAGAATCAAATCACCGTTGTTGTTGCTGAATAAGACGTAAATTTCATTATCATAATCAGAAACGGAGAAAAAGGGGGAAGCATTTTCCGCAAGGATTTGTGGCTGCGACCAGCTATCTGAGGTAAGTATTTTGTAATAAAGTGTGTTGTTTTCATGATAAAACAGAAACAGTGTCTGGTTTTTTGCTTTGAAATATTTTACATGAGCAGTCTGCATGGTATTCCTCCTAGGGCTTTTACACTATTTTATTTTTCAGATTACAAAAAAAGAACTGAGCAGGCTTGTTTTATTTCAATGGATACCGTAGAATGGAGTAAAAGGAGGGGAATTATGAGAGAAAGAAGAAAACTATTTTCATGGGTGAGTGCGTTCGTGATTTTGATTTTATGTATTCCAACAATCAGAATGAATCTTTTTTTGGGTTTGGGAGTACGTCCCGTTACGTTGAACCCAGAAAAGAGGGTGCAGACTAAGGCAGGGGAAAATTCTATTTATAAAGGCTATAAAGGAGAAGAGTTTCAGCTGTACTATGTGGAAGAAGAAGGGGACATAACGCCCTATGCCTATAGTAAGCATCTGGGACTTTGGGTGGAGGATTCTGGGAACAGTTGGAACATTGATGGGATTTCTTTCGGCATCAAGAATTTATATTATTATGGTAGGAATGCACTGGGAACAGGCTGTGGTCTGGTGACACCGGAAGGAAAGAAAATTGAGGCAAAGACAACCATGATTCAGGAAAAGCCATTTCAATTATTTATTGTGGAGAATTATGAAAAACAGTTAGGCGTCTATTCTCTCCATGGTTTGGATGAAGAAGGGAACCTGATTCCTCATAACAAGGATACGATTTTAGGTGGGAAGATTACTCTTTATGAAAAAAATGGAGAAAAGGAAAGATTCATTGAATTGACGCAGAAAGAGATACAAAACATGGAAGAAAGCAAAAGGACTGCTCTTCGTCAAAGATTGGAAGAAATGGTTGCCGCCATGGATACAACAAGGGAGATTCCAGACGGGAGAACTTATCATGGTGAATATGTAGGAAATACAAAAGAAATTTGGATTGAAGCGGATGA
>CAZCDP010000126.1:0-4639 GCA_964497675.1 uncultured Candidatus Epulonipiscium sp. | reverse complement strand
GAAGCCTTTCATTTTAGGCGGCGGACACCAGAGAGGCCAGCGAGCGGGTACGGAAAATGTGGCAGGAGCGGCGGCGTTGGGTGTGGCGGCAGAAGCCTGTTTTCAGCATATGAAGGAAAGCTCTGCTCATGTGATGGAGGTAAAGAAAGCCTTAGCTGAGGGGATTTTAGAAATTCCTGATACCAAAATCAATGGCGACACCTTGGAGAAGGCAAGCCCCTATGTATTGAATGTGACGTTTTTGGGTCTGCGCAGTGAGGTACTCCTTCACGCTTTGGAGAGTGCGGATATTTTTGTTTCTGCCGGCTCTGCCTGTGACAGCAAAAAGAAAACAGGCAGTCATGTGCTTATGGCCATGGGTCTGGAATTTCGGGAAATCGAAGGGGCGATTCGGTTCAGTTTTTCCCGATTCAATACAGTGGAGGAAGCAAAGACCTGCGTGGAAGAACTGAAAAAAATCGTGCCGTTTTTACGGAAGTATAACAGATAGACGAAGGAGAACGAAAACAATGGAAGAAAAAGTGCTGATTATAAAATACGGCGAGATTGCTATGCGTGGTAACAATCGCTATCTTTTTGTGTCACAGCTTGTGGATACCATCCGAAACAATCTCAAAAATGACGGGGATTTTTATGTGGTTAAGGAGCAGGGACGGTTGATTTTGGAGGATAGAGGGGGCGAACTGGATTATGACAGAGTGATTCCCAAGGTTATGCCCATATTTGGGCTGATTGGTCTTTGCCCCGGGGTCAAAACAAAAGACCAGTCCATGGAAAACTTGCGGGAAGTGGCACTGGGCCATATGCGACAGTTTTTTTCAGAGAAACCCACTACCTTTAAGGTGTTGACAAAACGGGCGAACAAAAGCTATCCGTTGTCTTCCCATGAGGTTTCAGCGGATATTGGGGAATATATTCTGGAACGCATGGAGAATCTTTCTGTGGATGTGCATAACCCCGACGTGGTGCTGAGTGTGGAACTGCGAAATGATGCCTATGTTTTTTCTAAGGTAATCAAAACCTTTGGCGGTCTGCCGACAGGGTCTTCGGGTAAGTGTGTTTCCCTGCTTTCGGGAGGAATTGACAGTCCTGTTGCTACCTGGATGATGGCAAAAAGGGGCGTAGAGGTTGCGGCTGTTTATTTCCATAGCCCGCCCTATACCAGCGAATGGGCGAAGCAGAAGGTTGTGGATTTAGCGGAACGGATTTCCTGTTTTACAGGGAAATTGCGGCTTTATGTGGTGCCTTTTACAAAGGTACAGCTTTACCTTTTGGAGAATGTACCCCACGATAAACTGACTATTTTCTTGAAACGTGCCATGATGCGTACAGCGGAGCAAATTGCGGAAAAGGAGAATGCCCTTGGGCTGATTACGGGGGATAGCATTGGGCAGGTAGCGAGCCAAACCATGCAGGGAATCCACGCCATCAATGCGGCGTGTCATCTACCTGTATTGCGGCCATTGGCAGGGATGGATAAACAGGAAATCGTGGATGTGGCAAAAATGATTGGAACCTTTGATATTTCTATCCGTCCCTATGAGGACTGCTGTACGGTTTTTGTAGCAAAACACCCCGAAACAAGACCGAAAACGACGGTAATCGAAAGAATAGAGAGCCATTTGGACGAATTACAGGGGTTGATTGACGGAGCAGTTGCGGAGGCAGAAGTCATAGAAAAATAAAAAGTCTGGCGGAGTGTGTGAACCAAAGGCAAAAACCCTCTCTTGGAGGTTTTACTTCCAAACCACCACGAGGGTTTCGCCCCGACCCATAAAAGTTCTTTGTTTCTTTCTTTCAAGAAAGGTTTGCAGGTGTTGTAAATAGTTTTGTCTTTTATCTAAAAAGGGCATGGCGGGTTTCCGCCATGCCCTTTTTCTTTTTTAAAATTTTAAATCATCAGTGCTTGTTGCTTCAACAGGAATCATATTTTGGCATTTTGGACAAATCAGCTCCAGATTTTCTCCTAGAATATCTTCATCCACTTCGATTTCTTCCCCACAGTTCGGACAGATAAAGGAATAGAGAAAATAAGCATCCTCATCCTCGTCGTCCTCTTCCAGTGTATCGAAGGAATCATTTTCTGCTTCGTTGTAGTGTTCCAGCATACACGCCATGTCATCCAACAAGTCTAACATTCCGTGGAAAATTTTGCCTTCCTTGCTGTCCTCGGTATAACCGCTGCCATCACAAAGCCCACGCAAATAGGTGATTTTCTGTTCAAAATATTCCATTATATAGCCTCCCTTGAAAACAACAAACAATCCTTAAGCTCTTCCTAAATAATCTCCTGTACGGGTATCAATTTTTATGATCTCATTCTGGTTGATGAAAAGAGGAACCATAACCGTTGCGCCAGTTTCTACAACAGCAGGTTTTGTTGCCCCCTGTGCTGTGTTGCCTGCAAAGCCCGGTTCTGTTTCTGTAATTTCAAGCTCAACGAATAATGGTGGTTCAATACCGAATACCTGACCGTCATAGGAAAGGATTTTTACCATTTCGTTTTCTTTTACAAATTCTAAGGTATCGCCAATATCAGCAGCATTAACTGCAATCTGGTCGAAAGTTTCTGTGTTCATAAAATGATACAGGTCACCGTCAGAGTAGAGATACTGCATATCCAGTCTGTCAATATGTGCTCTCGCCATTTTTTCAGTTGGTCTGAAGGTTCTTTCTACAACGCTTCCTGTTTTTAAGTTTTTAATTTTTGTCCGAACGAAAGCGGCGCCTTTTCCGGGTTTAACGTGTTGGAATTCAAGGACAGTATAAATATCACCTTCATATTCAACTGTTACGCCATTTCTAAATTCACCTGCAGAAATCATTTATTTTCCTCCTCGTAATTAAACAAATCTCTTATCATTTTAATGGAAAGTACAACTTTTTTCAATAAAAAATTGAGAAAAAACCCGAAAATAGGCTTTTTTTATTTTTGCATCGGATTTTTCATAAAATAAAGCTTCATGACCTGTCGCTCCAGCCCTCTTTTCACTTTTGTTATCAGTTGATCCCGATTACAAATGGGCGCTGTCATGATACAAAAAAGCCCCGCTCTGTGACCACACCACATATCCGTAAATACCTGATCCCCTACCATAGCAGTGGTAGCTTTGTCGGTGCCCATACGTGCCATAGCTTTTTTGAGCTTTCCGATACCCGGCTTGCCTGCCCTATGGATGGCAAGTGTATGGAGCTGACGGTTAAAAAGCTGCACACGTTCTCTGTTGTTATTGGATAAAATACAAAGACGAAAGCCCTGTTTTTTCAGGTATTGAAAAAGTTCCACAATGCTTTCGTCCGGCTCCGCCATATCATAAGGCGCAACCGTATTATCAATATCAAAAATCAGTCCCCGAATGCCCCGTACCTTCAGTTCCTCCAAAGGCAGCTCATAAACGGATCGGATATAAACATCCGGAAATAATTTATCCAGAATACAGCACATACATACACCCCGTTTTTTTAAAAGTAATCCCAACAAATTATATCAATAACAGAGAAAAAGCGCAACTGTTAAATAGGAAACATATTTATTCAAAGTGACGGGAGAGAGAAGAAGACTCGGTTTCTCCACGGCCCAGCCGTTCTCCACTTAGGTAACGTACCATTACCTCATCGGCTGTCCCTGAAACACCCCAGATAAGCTCCATACGTTTTCCTCGAAGGGCTGATTTTTCATTGCCGCTGATGTTTTTGCAAATGACCACATTGACAGAATTTGAAAATAAAAATGCCGGCAAATCTTTTTCTGCTGCCACCGCTACCATTTCTTTTGACTGCACTAGCTCGATTTCTACATCATAAATCGTAAATTCCACACTGCTTCCGAAATTAGGACAAATTTGCCCCTGTTCCGTAGGTATCGCTACTTTCATGCCTAAATCCCCCCTTTTCTGTTGGCAGAGCCTATGAGTACAGTATAGGAGAATTTACAGAGAAACGCAATTAGGAAACGAAATAATAGGACAAGGTAAGCCATGAGGTGGGATGCTTCTTTCATAATGACGACTTGAGGGCTGTACACACTTAAAAGCACAGTTTTACAACCTTTACATCAATGGCTTTACCCAAGGGCAAAAGAAGAAAATTAAGATATGACTACTATTTGGAGGAAAACATCTAAGGGGGAAATTAAAAAATAATCCCTCCAACTATTGACATAGAGCCGAAAAAAGAAAAAGCCGCAAAGCCATTGGCTTTACGACATTTCAGCTGTTCCCGATGCGATTCGAACGCACGACCCCTCGCTTAGGAGTAGACCCGATACGATGAAACCAAGTGCAACACAGTGCAAGAAAATCCTTGGAAATACAAGGTTTTTCACTGTTTCAAATCCTATCTGGTATCACGCTTCATAAGCATTTTCATAGGGATTTTACACCGTCCGATTGGCTCGAAATTAGCAAGGCTTTCGATTTTTGGTGGACGTTGCAAGTGCAAGCAAATTCCTCTATGTAACCTCTCGTTATACGAAATGATAGGAAATCCTATTCATTCTCGTACAGGGGTGCTGGTGTTTTGGACACCTATTTAAGTCTGTTTAATATATCATTTCAAAATGAATTTTTCAACCAGAATTATTAAGAATTTCAAAGGTTTTTTCAGGCTCAATGATTCTATGTAATTTAGACCCGCCGAA
>CAZCDP010000125.1:0-4651 GCA_964497675.1 uncultured Candidatus Epulonipiscium sp. | reverse complement strand
TTCCCTATTTTCTCCACAAAGGAATAATTTGTAAAAAATCTGACTATATTATTGATAGTATAGGAGGAATGTCCATGGACGAAAAATGCACGTGGTTCAACCCAACCAAAAAGAAAAAGCAACCGAAAGACACCTCCCGTCTTTCCGATGAGGGCCGGGAGATCATCTCTGCCATCGAAACCATCAAGGAACAGCTGACAGATGCAAAACAACGGTTTGATGCCGCCACTGACGATGCTCTCATCGACTGCTATATCTATGAACTCATTGCACTAAATAAAAAATATGAATATTTTCTGAAAATGGCAAAAAAACTGGGGCTTGTTGCCGATTTCACACAGAAAATAGGTTGAAACACAAAAAAGGGGGAGAAACTATGGATTCCACTGGAATTATTACAGCCATGATACTGGTCTGTCTGGGATTGATTTTACTGATGGTTCTTGCAAGACCTTTAAAATTCCTGCTCCGCACCATAGTGGGTGCGGTTTTTGGCAGTGCTGTCATCGCTCTGCTTCATATGCTGGGGCTAAATATTGGTGTCAATTTCCTAACCGCGGCTTTCGCAGGTTTTCTTGGTATTCCGGGGCTGGCTGGTCTGTTTCTTTTATGTATTTTGTTATGAATTAAATTCATATGATTGTACAAATAGTCATTGACGAAATAGGGAAGAAGTGCTATTATGGTTGTGGATAATATTGTGGATAAGTGTATAACACTTGTGCATAACATCTAAATCCTTTTAAATTTTATGATGTATAAACTCTTTGGTAAGAAATCCCCATTTCTTATCGCCCAAAAACTCATTGGATTTCCCTATCCGATGGGTTTTTTTCTACCCTAAGAAAGCAGGTGATTTTATGTATCAAGCCATAGCCCACTCCATCATCAAAGGTCTTATTCGTGACGGATTCCATATTTCCAATGCATTAGGAAATGGCACCATAGCCCCAAATTCCCCCGTTTTGGTAGAAAAAAGGGAAAGCCCCTTACTTTATCTCGTTGCTGTGGCAAATGGGGAGTCTACGGATCTTACTGCCTACGAAAGCTTTATGTCCGACTACCTCGCCTATTTGAAAAAAAATCTATCCGACCAATACTGTACGGGTATCATTTGCCTTACCATCCTTGTGGATAACTATACCAGAGAAAAAGCTGTGGATTTTGTGTATAAGAAAGAATTTATACCCGGCGAAAGCGTTTATCACGTCTGGTGGTATACCGCCGCAGATGAAAAAAAGATTATAACAGGCAAAGGTCAGCCTGAAAAAATACTGGGAATTCGAAATATCCTCCTATCCGCTTTGGAACATCCCGAGGACGGCGCAGAACTTCCCCTTCAAAAACTAGAGGAAACAGTTCTGCAAGAAACAGCCCTAGAAGCGAAAACAGGAAATACTTTCCTCACCCTATGCCTTTTCCTCGTCAATGCCCTGGTTCTTGCGTTGCTCTATGGTTCGGGGCAACGGGATGCGCTTATCTCCGCTTTTGGCGTAGAAGCCTTTTCCGTTTTGAAGCTTCATCAATATTACCGTATCCTCACCGCCCTATTTTTACATGGCAGTGTCGTACATCTTTTGCAAAACAGTATTTATCTGTATTTCTTTGGCACACGAACAGAGCTGTTGTTTGGCAAAAATAATATGCTCCTCCTCTATTTTTTATCAGGCATCGGCGGCAGTTTTGCTAGTATCTTTGGCAACGGCGGCCTGTCCATCGGTGCATCCGGTGCTATTTTCGGCCTTATGGGTGCTATGCTGGTTTTCAGTCACAGGAAGGGAAAACGGGACATCGGCCTTTCTTACACCACCATGGTGCTTTTGGCGGTAGTCGGTTTACTGGCAGGATTTTTAGAACCCGGCGTTGACAACTTTGCCCATATTGGCGGTTTTTTCACCGGTGCCCTTCTCGCATGGTTTTTGTTGAAGGCAGAAGAACGCAGGTAGTCCACAAGATTTTTTGGGGATAACCCCATGGTTTATACACAATTCTGTGGAAAGCTTTTGCTAACCACAAGAGTAAAAAACAAAAAACGTTAAAAATATGCAGTTTCATGGGCTTTTAGTTTTTTGTCATTAAAGGCTAACCCCTACATCTTGGGGTAGGAAAACGAAAGTTATCAACATATTACCTGTGGATAAGTGCGTTCATATGTGGATAAGTCTAAAAAAGTATCATTTTGCAGAAAGGAACGGTCAAAATATGGAAGCATTTCAGCAAAAAATGCGACAAGAAATAAAAAATTCTCCTTACCATGGAAAAGTCCTTGTTTTCGGAGAAGGCAAAATACAGCCTAAAATCTGTATGATTGGAGAAGCGCCCGGGGGCGACGAGGAAGCCCAAGGACACCCCTTTGTTGGAAAAGCGGGGAAAAACCTATCAGAATTTTTACATATGGCAGGGCTTACGAGAGAGGAAATTTATATCTCTAATGTTGTGAAGCTACGCCCTATAAAGCTCAGTTTGAAAACAGGAAAACCTGTTAATCGCCCCCCAAAACGAGAGGAAATCGGATTTTTTCTTCCCTATCTTCTGGAGGAGCTGGTAATTGTTCAGCCGAAAATCATTGTAACCTTGGGTAACGTACCATTAAAAGCTGTAACAGGTGAAAAAAATGCCGTCATTGGCGACTATCATGGCAAACTAACGGTTACCAAAGATGGATGGATGCTGTTTCCTCTTTATCATCCTGCCGCCATTATCTATAACCGCAGCCTGACGGAAGTTTACCACGACGATTTGCAAAAACTGAAAGAACTGCTCTAACCCCCCTTGCCCCATTTTTAAGGGGCAAGGGTTTTTATGTTTACTTTTTCAGCCGCTCCCATTCTTCCGGACGAAAGCCTACCAGCACAAAATTCTCCGCAATAATTAAAGGTCTTTTTACCAGCTTGCCATCAGTAGCCAGTAGGGCAAATTGCTCTTCGTCACTCATGTCTGCCAGCTTGTCTTTCAAACCTAATTCTTTATATACCAGACCACTGGTGTTAAAAAATCTTTTCAGCGGCAAACCACTTCGCCCCTGCCATTCCATAAGCTCCGCCGCTGTGGGGTTATCCTCAATAATATGTCTATCATCAAAGGGTACACCGTTTTCCTCCAGCCACTGCTTTGCCTTTCGACAGGTACTGCATTTTGGATATTCTAAAAATAAAATTGCCATACATTTTCCTCCTTTTCTTTTGAAATCCCTTCTTCTTTATATTACACGTTTCCCTTGTGGAATCCTACAAAAAATTAAATAAACTATTGTATCTTAATAAAAAAAAGTTTATTGATTTTTAGACATTCTCATTATACAATGAAGGCAGTTTTATAAATGGATAGACAGTATAACAGAAGGAGGCAGTATTATGAAAATCGTTATTATGGAACCCTTGGGCATTACCCCCGAAAAGGTCGAGGAAGCGGCGAAATCCGTAAAGGCACTGGGGCATGAAGTTATTTATTATGAAACAAGAACAGAGGACACTGCAGAGCTTGCGGCGCGGGGCAAGGATGCGGAAATCATCATCATTGCAAACCAGCCTTTCCGTAAAGCTGTTCTTTCACAATGCGAAAAGCTAAAACTCCTTTCCGTAGCATTTACAGGTGTTGACCATGTAGATGTGGATTACTGCAAGGAACGGGGCATCACTGTTTGCAATGCATCGGGTTATTCCACTAATGCAGTTGCAGAGCTTGCTTTTGGCCTTGCTATATCTGTTTTAAGAAATATTCCTGCCTGTAACAGTGTCGCAAGAACAGAAGGCACAAAAACGGGGCTTGTTGGTTCTGAACTCTTTGGCAAAACCTTTGGCGTTGTAGGAACCGGTGCCATTGGCGGAAAAGTTGCTTCCATAGCAAAAGCTTTTGGCTGTAATGTCGTTGCCTACAGCAGAACCCAAAAAACCGAAATAGAAAACATGGGCGTTCGTTATGTATCTTTGGAGGAGCTGCTGAAAATCAGTGATATTGTTTCCCTCCACGTTCCCTTTAATGATAAAACAAAGGGCCTTATCGGCAAAGACCAGATTGCTCTGATGAAGAAAAATGCTATTTTGATTAATACAGCCCGAGGCGGCGTTGTGGACAGCGAAGCTCTGGCGTTAGCCTTAAATGAAGAAAAAATTGCGGGGGCAGGCATTGATGTCTTTGAGATGGAACCGCCTGTACCGAAAACACACCCTTTGATGAATTCTATACATACTGTGGTAACACCTCACGTTGCCTTTGCATCCCATGAAGCATTATATGCACGGGCTTTCATTGTATTTGATAATATCATTAAATGGGCAGAGGGAAAACCCCAGAATCTCATTGTTTAAAAAATTTAAAAACACCTTATCCATACACGCAAAAATTTATACAACCATGAGCTTTGCCCATATCGCCTTTTCAGCAATTTGCTCCGCAAATCCGCCCTAGAAATAAGACAGGCAAAAAATTTGATTGCGGAATCTGATAAGCTTAGTCTTTCTAGGAAAACGTAGTTTTCTGTTATAGGTCGAGGGTGAAACCCTCGTGGTGGTTTGGAGGTAAAACCTACAAGGTATTGCTTTTGAATAAGACAGACGAAAAATTTGATTGTGAAATCTGAAAAGCCTGTCTTTCTAAGAAAACGTAGTTTTCTGTTATAGGTCGAGGGTGAAACCCTCGTGGTGGTTTGGAG
>CAZCDP010000124.1:0-4667 GCA_964497675.1 uncultured Candidatus Epulonipiscium sp. | reverse complement strand
TCCTCGGGGCAAATTTATACTGTCCCTGCCCTTTTGCAATAAAACACCTTTTTATCGCAAAAAACACAACCTGATGTTATGCTTTCTCTTATATGTTCATCATACAATAAACTAACAATTAACGATTTCTGCAAACTCTTCTTTCAAGCTAGCGCCCCCCACAAGACCGCCGTCAATGTCTGCCATAGCAAATAATTCAGAAGCATTTTTCCCGTTGACACTACCGCCATATTGTATTCTAACCGCCTCGGCAATTTCTTTCCCATAAATTTCACCCAATACCTGACGAATAGCGAAACAAACCTCCTGTGCCTGTTGGCTGGTAGCTGTTTTTCCCGTACCAATAGCCCAAATCGGTTCATAGGCAATCACGACTTTTTTAACATCCTCACCGCAAATTCCTGCAAGACCGGCTTTGATTTGCATACGTACAAATTCAATAGTAATACCAAGTTCACGTTGTTCCAATGTTTCACCACAGCACATAATAGGTGTCAGCCCATGTTCTAATGCCTTTTTCACCTTTTTATTTACAGTTTCATCTGTTTCCCCAAAATACTGCCGTCTTTCAGAATGCCCGATGATAACATGGCTCACGCCCATTTCTGTGAGCATGGCAGGAGAGATTTCTCCGGTAAATGCACCGCTTTCTTCATAAAACATATTCTGGGCACCCACAGCAATGTTGGTTCCCTTCAAGGCTTGCAATACCGTATACAAATCCACAGCCGGTACACAAAATACAACCTCTACCGTATCTGTATTCACTTTGTCTTTCAAAAGAGTACAAAGTTCAGCCGCTTCCTTTGGTGTTTTATTCATTTTCCAGTTTCCGGCAACAATACGTTTTCTCATTTCATCAAACCTTTCTCAACCCTTATTTTCCCATTGGATAAAAAGTCCGTTGGGTACCCGCCTTGATTTTTTGCAGAACCTGCTCCCCTGTCATACCGGAGTTTACAGTAATTCTGGGAATCTCATTCACGTTTGTATAACGGTTTACCACACCAAAATTTGTGGTCAACTGCAAATCAAACCCCATCTGCCGCAGCATTACCTGTGTCATAGTACTGTAATTACCATTCGGATAAGTAAGTATCCGAACACTGCTTCGTTCCGCCAAGTTCCGGTTCAGTTCCTTTTCCCCTTTTTCTACAGCATCCCGAAATACCGTAATCAAATCCTCGGCGGCTTGGGCATGATTTGCCGTATGGTTGTATATTTTTACCAAACCGCTTTCCTGCATCTCATTCAAATCATCCCAGCTTAGCTTTGGTAATTCCGGTGCCTGTATATAAGAAGCATGGATTCTGGATGTAATAACAGAAATATCTGCCTTTACATCATATTTTTTTAATATAGGGTACATCAGTTCATAATTACTGCGGTATCCATCGTCCACTGTAATACACAAATATTTTTCATCCAGATGCAATTCCGGTGCCGACTCTTTCGACTGTTCCTCAATGGCATTTAAAAGAATAGTATTCAGTTCCTCCAAAGAAATAATAGTATATCCTTCTGCCAGAAATGTCTGGATATGCTCTTCAAATTCATCAATAGACACAATAGCACCATTTCCCTCTGGTACATTATCCTCTTCAAAATGATGGTACATCAAAACAGGAATATAATCCTCCGGTGCAACCTCCTGTACCATTTTTATATCTGTATAACAGGATTCCCGTTTTGTTGCCTCTTCTTTTGCTTCCCCCAGCAAAGCCTCATCGGATAAATCCTGCTCTTCCATTACTTTCCTCAAAAAAGCCTTAACAGATAAACCCTTCTCAGCCCCTGCCTGTGCTTTCGTTGGAGCTTCCTCCTTCTTATTTTCTGCTTTCACTGCTACCATAGGAGGTTCAGCCTTATCCTCCGGTTCCTGCTGCTCAGGTATCGTTGGCAAAATTTCTTCGGCCTGTACCTTTAGGCATCCTGTCCCCATAATCATACAAGCTGCAAGAACAAGACTGATTTTTGTTTTTTGTGTCATTTTACTCTTCCTCCGCAAACTTTCCCTTATCTATCATCCACAGCCGCAACACCGGGCAGCTCTTTGCCTTCTAAAAATTCTAGAGAAGCGCCGCCGCCTGTAGAAATATGTGTCATTTTATCACCATAGCCTAATTGGTTTACAGCTGCTGCGGAATCACCGCCGCCAATAATCGTTGTGGCATCAATTCCTGCTAAAGCTTCTGCAACAGCCTTTGTTCCCCTTGCAAAATTTTCAAATTCAAATACGCCCATGGGGCCGTTCCAAACAACGGTTTTCGCTGTTTTAATAACATCGGTAAAAAGCCTAATTGTTTTTTCACCAATATCAAGCCCCTGCCATTCATCCGGAATTTCCATAATCGAAACCGTTTTAAA
The DNA here is from genome assembly GCA_964497675.1 of uncultured Candidatus Epulonipiscium sp. GTDB lineage: Bacteria > Bacillota > Clostridia > Lachnospirales > Anaerotignaceae > CAZCDP01. Next base: position 2,300 of record CAZCDP010000124.1, on the reverse strand, counting down.
CTCAGTATCATTTTTAAACTCTTTGGTAATAACAGTATCAACGGGAAGTAGGAATTTTACCCCCTTCTCCTCCGCTTTTTTTATCATTTCCTTTGCATATTCTACTTTATCCTCTTCAAGAAGGGATTTCCCAACCTTGCCACCCTTTGCCACTGCAAAGGTGTAAGCCATACCACCACCGATGAGTAAAGCATCTACTTTGTCCAGCAAATTATTGATAACATTAATCTTGTCCGAAACCTTGGAGCCGCCTAAAATCGCCACAAAGGGGTGTACCGGATTATTCACAGCATTACCCAAAAATGCGATTTCCTTTTCCATCAGATAACCAACACCAGATTCTTTCACAAATTTTGTTACACCCACTGTTGAGCAATGTGCTCTATGGCTAGAGCCAAAAGCATCATTTATAAAAATATCAGCAAGACTTGCCAGCTCCTTACTAAAACCTTCCTCGTTCTTCGTTTCTTCTTTTCTGTAACGAGTGTTTTCCAGTAAAACAACATCTCCCGCCTTCATGGTGTCAACAGCCTTTTTTGCATTTTCACCAACAACATTGTTATCCTTTGCAAATACAACGGACACACCCAAAAGTTCAGATAATCTTACTGCCACAGGTGCCAAAGAAAGTTCCGGTTTTGGTTCTCCTTTTGGTTTTCCCATATGGGAACACAAAATCACTTTTGCACCGTCGGCCCTCAGTTTTTGAATGGTAGGCAACGCCGCTGTAATTCTGTTTTCATCGGTAATTTTCCCATCTGACAAAGGCACATTAAAATCACATCTCACAAGAACTTTTTTGCCCCTTACATTTAAATTTTCCACTGATTTTTTGTTCAGCATTTTTGGTCTCCCTTCTTGTTTAAAACAGGTATATCTTTATTTTATGATTCCATGATAAAGCATATTTATTTCTTTTTAAATCTACACAAAAACACCCTGTTCTCTTTCATCGGATTCGGCATTCCGATTATCAAAATAGAATGTTTTCCTTTACAGTCTGACGTGAAATCTTTTCAGCATGACTCCATTTTCGGCTGTCCTTATTCTGTCCCCCTTGGGTAAGATTCCATAAGCCTTATAAAACCTTACCTCTTGTCTTTTTTTAATTAGAACAATTTTCCGTACAATAACTCTCCAATATCAAAAGAAACTTGTGCTATTCACATTTCCAAGTCATTATTTTCCCAATTTTTCTCTTTTAAACATCATGATTTTTTAATCACATGGAATAATCATCCAAAAAGTCACAGTATTACCTTACCTATTATAGTTCACATTTTCCCAGCCTGCAAGTCTAATAATTTGTTTTGCGACACCCTCATCCATAATCCTCATGATATTTTTGATATTTTTAGTGATAGAGAGTATACTTGGACTGTAGAGAAACCCTTTTAAAACTGTAGTGTTGCCCACCCTCGACGCCTTTTCAGCAATTCTTTCGCAAACCCGCTATTTTTCACATATTTTATGAAAAAGTGGGTGAATCGGATAAAATTCTGAATTTTCAAGACCTTTACAGTAGTTCAAAAAATACTGTTTTTATTAGACAGCACCTGTTACAACACTATAAAATAGGCTCTGTTTAAGAAAGGTGTTGCAATATATATTTTAAATACTATGCCAAGTGCTGAGTCAATAAAAAAAATAGGGGCTTTAAAAAAGGCAGGTCAGGAAGAAATATTAAACTATCTCGAAGAAATTATTGTATTAGGTTCTTATGCTACCGAAGTTACTAATCAAGTCAAAGAGAATAGGTTTGCTAAAGGAAAGGGCTGTGTCCTTTGTGCTACAGATAGAACAGGAGATATTATTACAGAACCTATTTGAAAAGTTGCGTAACAGAAAGGTTTTTCAATGGCAGGATTGAGGAAGATTCTATATTCTGTACAGACTCACATAAAGATTGCACAAAATTTAGGCGTTGAACTACAACAGGTCAAGCGAGGGAATGAATATCGTTCTCAATATTCTTGTAACAAGCAAACTCTTTTCCTCGGTCTACAGTAGCTGCTTTAAATGCATTTGTAGGCAGAAAAAATGCATTTGTTTGATGGTGTAAAGTCTAATTTTACGTTCGAGTAATGTTGCAAAACATACCTTGCCATAAGTAACCATATTTGATATTTGCTCTGGTGACCATGTTGCTTCTAACCTTATCTGAAATGTTTTCAGCATACTAAAAAAGCACAATGAATATTCATTGTGCTAATAAGCTAGGCTGGCAGGATTCGAACCTGCGAATGACGGAATCAGAATCCGTTGCCTTACCACTTGGCGACAGCCCATCAACGCAACCG
>CAZCDP010000123.1:4500-4715 GCA_964497675.1 uncultured Candidatus Epulonipiscium sp. | reverse complement strand
TATGGAGATAAGGGCATGAAACGGTATCATTATAAATTCTCCGGTCCACTGGAAAAGGGGACGGATGATTTTGAAAATCGTTTGGGGCGGTAATTCTTATCATTATTTAGATTCTGAATAAAATAAAAACAGTTTTAGAAGGGAAAAAATTGATTCCCGTTATGGGGTAAAATACTGTTTTAGAATATAATGTTGACAATATAAAGAAAAACTTT
>CAZCDP010000123.1:0-4490 GCA_964497675.1 uncultured Candidatus Epulonipiscium sp. | reverse complement strand
TTGCCCCTATAAGGGGCAGTTACCGGCCAGCGTCATTGAGGCGCTGGCTATAATAAGCCCTTAAAGGTGTGGTTATTACTTAATCCATGGAATTGGTTGAGCCAATCACATTTTTAATTTTATTTTCTACCAATTCTTCAATCATATCCCTGCCTGCACCACAATAGCCCCTTGGGTCAAAAGCCTCTGGTTTTTCTGCAAGACTTTTTCGAATGGCGGCAGTCATGGCAAGCCTTAAATCTGTGTCCATATTGATTTTACAAACAGCCATAGCGGATGCTTTTCGCAGCATTTCTGTTGGAATACCCTTTGCACCATTAATTTTACCACCGTAAGTATTGCATATTTCTACACATTTTTCATCAACGGAAGATGCACCATGAAGTACAATAGGGTAGTTATGGAATCCCGTGGCCTCTAATTTTTCGGTAATGGTGGCAAGACGGTCAAAGTCCAGCTTTGCCTCACCTTTGAATTTGTAAGCACCATGGCTTGTGCCAATGGCAATAGCAAGAGAATCTACGCCGGTACGTTTTACAAAATCTAAAGCCTGATCAGGGTCAGTATAGGTTGCATTTGCGGCAGTTACGTTGACATCATCTTCAACACCTGCCAGCTTGCCCAGCTCTGCTTCTACAACAACGCCTCTAGTATGGGCATAGTCTACTACTTCTTTTGTTTTTGCTACGTTTTCTTCATAAGTAAGGTGGGAACCGTCAAACATAACGGAGGTAAAACCAATGTTAATGCATTCTTTGCAGGTTTCAAAGTCCGGGCCATGGTCAAGATGGAGTGCAATATCAAGACCGGTTTCAGCTACGGCCGCATCTACCATTGCTTTTAAGTAAAAAGGATTGGCATATTTTAATGCACTTTTTGAAACTTGTAAAATAACAGCAGAATTTTGTTTCTTTGCAGCACGTACAACGCCCTGAATGATTTCCATGTTGTTGATATTAAAAGCACCGATGGCATATTTTCCCACAAAGGCTTTGTCGAACATTTTTTTTGTTGTAACTAACGCCATTTCCAAACACCTCTTTCAGTTATTATTCATTGTTAATATTTACATACAATAAAATTATAATACGGTAAAGGTATGATGACAAGTGCTTTCCATATATTTTATCTGCTGAACAAATAGGCAGACCTTTAAAAAGCGCTAATCATGTAGTATAATGGAGAAAACGAGGTGAAAATATGGGATATTGTATTGTGATTCTTTTGATCATAGCAGCAGATATTGGCTCAAAGGCTGTTGTCAATAGAATAATGAAGGTGGGAGAAAAACGTGAAATTGTAAAAAATCGCTTTTATTTATGGCACATAAAAAATAAAGGCGTCGCGTATAATAGGTTTGAAAAGCATCCCATGATGATTTTGGGTATTTCAGCAGCAGCTTTAACTGCCTTTGCTTTTCGACTTTATCAAACAGAAAAAGCAGGACAAAAAACAGGGGCTTCTTTTTTTCTTTCACTGCTTTTGGGTGGGGCCTTGGGCAATTTTTTTGAGCGTATTAAAAATAAAAACGTTACAGATTTTTTATATATAAAAATAAAAAAAGCTCCTATTTTTAACATTGCGGATACTTTTGTTGTTTTTGGAGGTATATTTTTTATTTTGTCAAGTATTTTTAGTAAAGAAAAGTAGTGCTTTACAAATATTTGCATCTTGCCGAATTCACAGATTCGTACTATAATAGATTTAACAAAAGTACATTTTCCTGAAATGTTCGACAACCTGTCATTCTTGAACCTACATGACTGAAATGGGATTCCTATACGCAAAGGATATGCCAGGCCTCTTCATAATTCCCTTTGGGCTGAGGAAGGCAGATTCCCTAGCTGCGGTTGCCCACCTGGCTTAGGCTAGGTGTCAAAAGGCAGGAACGGCATTTCGGGATCTCTTTTAGACGCAGAACAGCGTCTTTTTTTTTGCCCTTTTGCATAGACTTGTACAAGCAAGGAAAGGGGATAAGATGATGAAAAAAAATATTTTGCTATTGCTGCTTGGGGTAATATTGAGTGGCTGTGTTGGTGGAGAAAATATAGAAAAAGAACAAGTGGAAGTACAGTTTGCGGCAGAGGAAGTCAAAGCCGGACGGATTGGCGACCATATGCCTATTACAAGGGCACAAGGAGCAAAAATGATTGCCTTGGCTTTTTATGAATCTAAAGAACTTTCGCATTTGGAAAAAAAAATGGATTTTAAGGATTTGAAGGACACAGATTGGTTTTTTCCTTATATCAATGGTGCAGTGGCATTGGAGTTGATGGCGGGAGAAGGAGATTGTTTTAATCCCCAAAGCCCTATGACTTTGGCACAGACACAAATTTTGATGGACAAACTGAATCCTGATAATCATACCAAAATTAAAATAACGGAGGAGAATAAAGACAAGCCTGTGGCATATAGCTTGTGGATGGAGTTATTTCAGGAAGCGTTGCAGGGCAGACGAGGAGAGGATAGTCTATACTCCTATGGGTTTCGGGAACAGGAAATGATTTTGTTGGAGCAGATGGACGGGGAAACGATTCTAACGACAGAAGGGATGCTGCAACGGCTGGGGTATGATCTCAAAAGTTATGAAAATAGAAAACTAAAGGTGTTGATAAAAGGAAAGGAGATTGTTGCCCTTTTACAGGTTATTGATATGGAACCTGTGATTGAAAATGCTTATTTTCGAGGAAAGAAAGGTGGCATAGAAATCGATACGGGCAGAGGTAAAAAGTTTTATGCCTATGAAGGAGATTTTTTGGAGGAAACAGGCTATATCGGAGATATCTGTCTGAAGGCAGGAAAGGCGGCAGAAGTTATTTCCATAGAAAACAAAGGAAAAGATGTAATTAAAAGAGTGGACGAAAGCCATATTTTTCTTGAGAAACAGGGAGAACTCCCTTGGGATGAAAATGCAAAGGTATATCAGGAAAAAGATAACAGGATTCTGAGGAAAAAGGTATCAAGGCTCATTTGTGGAACAGATATAGCGGATTTTTATGAGCGGGATGGGAAAGTTTGTGCCGCGGTCATACGTCGAAAGGCAGTTCCTCATAACATTCGGGTGCTTCTCAGTACAACGGGATTTCAGGGGTATGAGCATGAAAAAGTTATTTTGACAGCATCCGAGAACTTTACAATTTGGGGCGGTGCAGTAAAAAAAGAATATAAAGGCGGCGAGGAAGTTACTCTGACCTTGGCAGAGAATCAAGGCTTGTTTGAACAGGGGCGGGCCTATGCAAAAACACAAAGCGGCGGAGCAATTTCTTTGAAGAGTATATCAAAAAATGGCAAAGCACCTAGCTATGTTGGCATACTGGAATTGGAAAAAGGGGAGAAAGGATTCAAAGTGGTCAATGAACTACCCTTAGAAGAATATGTTCGGGGGGTGGTGCCGGGAGAAATGCCTGTAAGCTTTGGCTTGGAAGCATTAAAGGTGCAATCTGTAGCGGCCAGAAGCTATGCTTATAACCAGTTTTATGCCAATCGGTACGGGAATTATGGTGCCCATGTGGATGATTCCACCAACTCTCAGGTTTATGAAGGTGCGGCTACTCATGAGCTTTCTGATGAGGCGACACGAAGCACCAGCGGAATCTGTGTGGCTTATGGAAAAACTGTGGTAAATGCAAATTTTTTTTCCACATCGGCAGGTATGACTGCCAATTCCGGGGAGGTTTGGGCTGGAAAAAATGGAGAGGATTTTCCGTCTGATACAAGAGCCTATTTGGTCAGCAAAAAACAAGGACTGGAAAAGGATTACGGAGATTTGTCAAAAGATGAAAATGCCGCTGTATTTTTAAAGGATAGAAATATAAAGGCATATGACAGTTTGTCCCCTTGGTTTCGTTGGCAGGTAACGATAACAGGAGCGGAACTGACTGCTATTGTGAATCGGGGAGTGCAGGAAATTTCCGAGGAAAATACCAAGCTTGTGGCGGTTTTGCAAAAAAACGGAAGCTGGGAAAAAGGACCAGCAACGGATTTAGGGGAAATAAAACGTCTTTTAGTCGTACAGCGTGGGCAAGGCGGTAATGCTATGGTGCTGGAGGCAGAGGGCGAAAAAGGAACGGTACGCATCAGTACAGAATATGCCATCCGAAAGGTACTCCGCCCGGCGAAAGCAGGGACAGAAAAAGATGTGATATTACAGCTTTCCGATGGCAGTGAGCGGATAAATTATAATCTTTTGCCTAGTGGTTTTTTTGTAATAGAACAGAAAACAAGTGCAGATGGAGTATTAGAAGCAGTAACATTGTTCGGCGGTGGAAATGGTCATGGTGTAGGGATGAGCCAGTATGGGGCAAAAGGAATGGCGGAGGCTGGTTTTGGGTATGATGAGATTTTGGCCCACTATTTTCATGGGGCTAAGGCCCAGAAAGTAATTTCCAAAGAGAAATAACAATCTTTTTTTGTAAAACCGTACGGAAAAACACAGAAAATAGAGATAGGCTGAAATAATAAAACAAAAAGAGTATCGAAAAACCGATACC
>CAZCDP010000122.1:2282-4729 GCA_964497675.1 uncultured Candidatus Epulonipiscium sp. | reverse complement strand
TATAAGCTTATATCGATTTACATATAAAATAAAACAAAAAACAAAAAATAGACATGAGAATAAAATTTTTAAATTTCACAGCAATTGCTTTAATGGTGCTCTTTGCTGCATGTAGCAAAGAAGAACTTATAACCGATATTAACACTGAAACAGTGCGCACACTATCTCTTACAGCCTCTATGCCAGTTACAAGAGTTGCCTTAGCACAAGACGAAAATAAAATTGCAGTTTCCTGGGAAGAAGGAGATAAAATACAGCTGCTCTTTGTTCAAGAAGCAAATAATGCTAGTGTCACTGCTACCGTGGACAGAGTTTCTAACGATGGAAAAAAAGCACACTTCGAGATACCTATTCCCGAAGGAGCAAACGGACAATTTACACTTTACGGTGTTTATGGTGGCGGCGGAATATATGCAGTAAATGACACTATTGCAGCTGTTTTACCTGAAAACCCTGGGAGTGTGACACTCGCTGAAAACCAAACAAACGTAATGCTGTATTTTGAGACTAGTATGCAGGCAACAGACGAAGAAACTTCGGTTTCTTTCCAACATATAGGATCTCTTTTTAACATCTCCATCAATAATATTACTCAAAATACAATTGACTTTTTGGGAGCAAATAATATAGCAGAAGTACGACTGGTAGGGAAAATCGGACCTACTGAATGGGCTTTTAATGATTATAGTGGACAATATTTTGATTTAGTATCAAAAGAGTTCAAACATTTACCAGCCACTCCTCCTGGAAATTACATTTCTTTTAAAAACGGTTCTCCAATTACTAATGGTAAAACCACCTTTTGGGGATGGTATCCACCATTGTCTGAAAATAAATGGCCCGAGTTAGAACTAGAATTGAGAAATAGTGATGGTTCATTCATCCTTACAAGTACTAACACACTGCCTACGAGAGCTAACGCTCCAGTTGCTGGTATGAGTTACAATTTTTATGCGTCATTTAATGTAAGTAACGAAATAAGCTTTGTACCTGAATTTTAAGTTATAGACCTACACTTCACTAAGTATATAGTAGGAAAACAAACCTAGTAATATCTACCTAGAATTTATAAAAGTAATGCAAGCTTATGCAGAGTTTATAAAAAAGGAACGGAGAGAAAACCATCTCAGTTCCTTTTTTATATATGCTCCACCACATTAATAAACTTTTAGTCGTGTCATTGATTAAATCTGAAAAGGTATCTTACATCATTTTTAATGCAATTTTGTTGTTCTGCGAAATCGAGAAAGTATAAGATAATATCGATATCGAAATACAAGTTTCTATGAAATAAAATTAAAAGCTCTATATCTGTATGAACCAGCAACTACTCTATGCAATAGCAGGACACCGCATGTTGATAGAAACTCCCGATGCGGAAATGACAGCAAAGCTACTACCTTCATTTGACCCTTTTAGGGTGGATAGTGATGGAAAAAATGATGTGCTTTTCCAATTTTCGGGCAATACCGATGTGTCCATTCCCGACAGTGCTCCCCATGATGTGATGGAGGCAGATGGTATGTCTTTTGATGTGTATCACGCAGCAGGCAGTGTGACAGTATGTGTAACAAAAGGAGACAAAAAACACTGTTTTAATCTCTCGGCAGATAGAACAGCAGTTATCAGTGATCTCACGCTCACAGAGTGATATGAAAGCCACTTCCTCGCCTATTTCCTACGGGCAACTTATGGAATGACTGCCGCCAATCATCAAACTATCAAGATACATGCATCGGTGATTGAAAAAGGAGGAAAAGCACTCGTATTTATGGGCAAAAGCGGTACAGGAAAAAGTACACATAGCCGTAACTGGCTAAAGTTTGTACCCGACTGCCAATTGTTGAATGACGATGAACCTATCATCCGTGTATTAAATGATGGATCGGTACGTGTGTACGGAGCACCTTGGAGTGGCAGTACACCTTGCTATCGCAATGCATCAGCAGAAGTTGCTGCTTTTGTGCGTCTCTATTAGAGCCCAGAAAACAAGTTGACGAAATTAAGTGGTGTGAATGCTTTTGCATCCTTGTTTCAGTCGGTTGCTATTTTGCGCTCAGATAAAGAAAACCGAGATATGACAATGACAACTGTCAACGATATTTTGGAGCAAACTCCTATATACAGATTGGATAATCGTCCCGATCGTGAAGCGGTGAGTCTTACGGAATCACTATTGGTTTAAATTGATAATAAATTGGCAACAAGAGTAATTAAAAACGATTTGTTTTTCCTGGAAATAATTGACCGCATTGCTGCTGGTGAGCGAGTGCGAATAAGAGCCAAAGGAAACAGCATGTTGACCTTGATTAGAGATGGAAAAGATGAGGTAATCCTGGAAAAACCGAACAAGGAATCATTTCAAAAAGGCAACTTATTATTAGTCCAATTGAAAGATGAAAGATTTGTGTTGCACCGAGTTAAAGCAATTGATGACACAAACCTAA
>CAZCDP010000122.1:1853-2197 GCA_964497675.1 uncultured Candidatus Epulonipiscium sp. | reverse complement strand
TTTTTGCGGAGAGTGGGACTCGGCATCTATCGCAGAGTGGTATAAGTTACTCGAATTCCAAGTCTTGAATGTCGAGTTACGAGTTCCCGTCACACAAAAGAAATAACAATCAATAAAATTAAGATATATGAAACTAAAAGACAACTTAACGATACGCAAAATAGGCGATGAATACATGATGGTTTCCGAAAGTGGATCGGGATTGGACTATACCCGTGTAATCAGTCTCAACAAAACGGCAGCCTACCTCGTGCAAGAGGTACAGCAAAAGGAATTCACCAAGGAAGAGTGGGTTGAGTTGCTGATTGATAAATATGATGTGGATAAGGAAAAAGCTGAAACCG
>CAZCDP010000122.1:0-1843 GCA_964497675.1 uncultured Candidatus Epulonipiscium sp. | reverse complement strand
TCTGAATCTTTTGAGTGCAGCTATTTGGGATAAACCCGCAGATGCAACTTTGTTTGAAGGGCTTGATAGCCAAGCATGGAATGGCATTGCTGATATGGCAAGACGTCAAACCGTGAGTGCATTGATAGCAGACAAAATTTTGTCACTCCCAAAAGAAAGCTTACCTCCCAGAGAGCTGAGCCTTCAATTTATGATTCAGATACAACAAACTGAGACAATGAATCTAAAAATGATTCATGTGTTGAAAGTTCTTTCCAAAGAATATCAAGAGGCCAATCTCCCCTTCTGTCTACTCAAAGGGTTGGCAAATGGAGTAAACTACCCCTCACCACTACTTCGGAATGCAGGTGATCTGGATCTTTTTCTTTATCGAAAAGGAGATTATGAAAAATCTAAAAACGCTATTATTGCGCAAGGCTTGGAGATTAAAGATGGTCACCACATGCACTATGCATTCAGCAAAGAAGATGTATATATTGAAATTCACCGACGCATCACCTATTTCGATCACAAGAAGTATGATGCCCTATTGAAAGAGTGGGAAAAGGAGTTGATTGAAAAAGAGAATTTCACTTCTGTGCAAATTGATGGGCTATCCGTTCAGCAACTACCAGTTGAGATGAACGCCTTCTTTATTTTTCAACATCTATTCCGTCACTTTGTGCATGCAGGTGTAGGTTTTCGTCAATTTTGCGATTGGATACTTTTTCTTTCTAAACATAGGGACGAGATTGATCCAGTTTCATTTACAGCAATAGCCAATTCATACGCCCTACTCTATCCTATGCAAGTATTTGCACGTGCGGCCGTTAAGTATCTTGACACTCCCGCAACCATTTTCCCTTTTGAGATGATACAAGATGAAGATCATGCCGACTGGGTCACCACAGATATACTGCACAGTGGCAATTTCGGTTATCATAGACCAGGAAAGCAACGTCCAAAAGAGAAGTTTAGCGGACTTTGGTTCTCCTATAAAACAACCATAAAAAGGGCCAAGAGGTTTGGCGTAATATCGCCAGAACACAGTAGAATATTGCCTGTTGTAAAATTAATTAATCGTTTAAAGATCGGGTTTTAAATGAAGTCCTCCATTCAGTTTCTACAATACACATCGAAAGGTTTTCGGGCTCACATTGCGATGATTATGCTAATTGGATTGGCTGAAGTCGGCTTTTCATTGGCTTTCGTATGGTACTCAAAGATTATTATTGATACTGCAACGGGAGACAGAGCGGGCAAATTGCTCTATTATGCCATTCTATTAGTTGGCCTTGTAATACTTCAAATTCTATTTCGTTTAATAGATATTCGTTTGCGCAGAATGACGGAAGTGCGCATGGGAAATACTATACGCTACAATGTGTTCTCACACCTACTATACACCCGTTGGCAGGAACTCACCGCAATGCACAGTGGCGACATGATTACTCGCATCATAAAAGACACAGACGATGTGATAAATGTTATGGTGACTGCACTGCCTCTCGCCATCAACGCAGTAACACAGTTTGCAGGAGCACTCATTATCTTATATATCCTTGATCCAATGCTTGCTTTGATACTGGGAATAGGTATGCCACTGCTTGCCCTGCTCAGCAAACTCTACTATACGCACATGCGAAAGTACACGTTGGAGGTAAAAGAGAGCGAAAGCATGATTACTTCTATGGTGGGCGAAAGTCTGTTGAATCAAATTGTGATTCGCACCTTTGAAAGACAAGAGAATGAATTGGACCGATTGGACAAACTACAATCTAAATTGCATCAAAGTGTACACAAAAGAACGAATGTCTCCATTTTTGCCAATCTGATGATGGGGCTTACTTTTAATGGTGGCTAT
>CAZCDP010000121.1:0-4785 GCA_964497675.1 uncultured Candidatus Epulonipiscium sp. | reverse complement strand
GTAATCGGCCATACCTACTACCTGAAGCAAATTCTCCTTTTCCAGACAGTTTGTCACTTTTTGCATATACATTTCATCTCTGTCTGCCAGTATTACTTTAATTGTGCCTTTACCTTCCATAACTTATCGCCCCTATCCTACCTTAAATTGATAATAAACTCCAACCGCTCCGTTTTTTTCGCTATATTTCTTGTGAAAATTACCGACTCCCCAATCGGCTTTTTTCTTGCTCCTTCGCGGTATAACTTCATTATAGAATAAAATATTCATCTTTCTACCATTATGACGTGAAATGTCGTTATCTTTTCCCCGATTACAGAATAATTGAAAAAAAACTCTATTCTCACGTTTACGTCAAAAAAAGAACCATTCACGCTTCTTGACTTTCTTTTTTCTGCCTCTATAATAGAATGGTAATCATAATAAAAGGGGGTATACTATGCTTTTTTCAAACATCAATATTCTCTGCCCTGATGGGACAATTCTAAAGAATGGTTATTTGGAAGTAACAGGGAAAAAAATCACTTACTTGGGAACCACGAACCCCAACTGTGACGCCGAAGAATGTTATGACGGTACAAATAAATTACTGCTTCCCGGTTTCGTCAATACCCATTGTCACGTGCCTATGACCCTTCTGCGGAGTATGGGTGCAGACCTACCCTTGAACCGCTGGCTCCATGAGGCCATCTTCCCCATTGAAAGCAAGCTGACAGAAGAACATGGCTATATAGGCGCTCTCCTAGGCATTGCAGAAATGCTCCAAAGCGGTGTAACATCCTTTACTGATATGTACTTTTTCGGTGAAGCCCGTTCAAAAGCTGTGTTGGAATCAGGTATAAAAGCCAATCTTTCCATGGGGATTCTCTGTCTGGATGACAGCGAGGTAGACGCTGCACCCATGGTACAGGAAACCAAAGATGTCTTTACCGCTTGGCATAATACCAACGATGGTCAATTAAAAATTGACGTAGGTCTTCACGCAGAATATACCTCAAATCCAAAAATTGTTCGTGGTGTTTCAGAATATGCACAAAGCATTGGTGCCAATATGCACATCCATCTGGCAGAAACAAAAGAAGAAACAGAAGGCTGTATCGCAAGGCATCAAAAAACACCGGCGGCATATTTTCGGGATATGGGCACATTCGAAAATAACACCACTGCGGCACACTGTATCTATATGACCGATGAGGATTTAGATATACTGGCAAACTATCATGTTACAGTATCTCATTGTCCGATTAGTAATTTAAAATTAGGTAGCGGCATTGCCGACGTCATAAAAATGCAGAACCACGGTGTAGCCGTTTCTATCGGTACTGACGGTCCTGCAAGCAACGACAATCTGAATTTTATAGAAGATATGAAGTTGGCTCCTTTGCTGCAAAAAGGCTTTCACAGAAACCCTTCCCTGCTGTCCTCTGGAGAAGTTCTGAAAATGGCAACCCACAACGGTGCTGTGGCGCAAGGCAGAAGGGATACAGGTGAAATCAAAGTAGGAAATCGTGCGGATTTAGTGGTTATAGACTATAACTCCATAAATTTACAGCCTGAAACAGATTTGGCAACCGCCCTGATTTATGCCGCATTACCCTCTAATGTAAAAATGACTATGGTAGACGGCAAAGTTTTATATCGTGACGGGGTTTTCCTCACCATTGATTCAGAAAAGATTCTGTATGAAGCAGCAAGGCTTGGAAAAAAACTTTATAAAATGTAATTGTCCGCTCCGCACATTTATGCTACTATAGAACAGTTGATAAATCAAGAATCTAACCGCACTTTTCTCTGTTTTTTGCTTTCCAAAACAGAAAAGTGCGGTTTTTTATCTTTTTTTCTTACTAAACTGCAAAAGGAGAATAAATATGGAACAAATGAACCAAAATAAAATGGAAACAAAGCCAATCCTGCCCCTTCTGTTATCTATGGCCTTTCCACCTATGATTTCCATGCTGGTACAATCCCTTTATAATATTGTGGATAGTATGTTTGTGGCAAGAATCAGCGAAGAAGCCCTAACGGCAGTTTCTTTGGCTTTTCCCATACAAAACTTAATACTTGCTTTTGCCTTAGGCACAGGCATCGGTGTCAACTCCTATATCTCTCGGAAGTTAGGCGAGAAACAATTAGAAAAAGCCAATGATGCGGCTGCCCATGCTATGGTATTGGCATTCTTTAATTATCTGCTTTTTGTAGTTTTGGGATTTTTTTTAATCAAGCCTTTTTTCCACATATTTTCCGAATCCCACGAAATTATTTCTTTGGGCTGTGAATATACCAATATTGTTGTTTTTTTCTCTTTCGGTGCCCTGCTTCATATTGCCATAGAAAAAATATTACAGGCTACAGGAAATATGATTATTCCTATGCTTTTACAAACAATAGGTGCCGTAATCAATATCATTCTGGATCCGATTTTAATTTTTGGGCTTTTTGGCTTTCCTGCTATGGGTGTAAAAGGTGCCGCAATCGCCACAGTAATCGGACAAATCACAGCCATGCTTCTTTCCATCCTTGTCATTGTTTTCGGAAAATATGCTGTGAAACTGCACTGGAACGGCTTCCGTTTCAAATGGAATTTGGTAAAACAAATATATTCTGTAGGAATTCCATCTATGCTGATGACAGCTTTATGCTCGGTTCTTATTATGGGGCTAAATTCCATATTAGCTGCCTTTTCTAATCTGGCTATTTCTGTGTTTGGTATTTATTTTAAGCTGCAAACCTTTGTTTATATGCCTGTCAGCGGCTTAATACAGGGTGCTATGCCTATTATGGGCTATAATTATGGTGCAGCGAACAAAAAAAGGCTATTGCAGACACTGCGAACTTCCCTAGCTATCGCCTTTGGTATCATGATAGGCGGAACCTTTTTATTTCAGGTTTTCCCTCACCGCTTACTGTCCATGTTTCAAGCTTCGGATGCGATGCTGCTTCTCGGTATTCCTGCTCTCCGCATCATAAGCGCCGGTTTTATCCCCGCTGCCTTTGGGTTTCTCTTTGCTACCTTTTTTCAGGCAATCGGGAAAGGCTATGGCAGTTTCGTCATTTTCCTTTTACGCCAATTACTCATAATACTGCCCCTTTCCTTCCTCTTGGCACCAAAAATGGGCCTGACAGGTGTCTGGATTTCTTTTCCGATTGCAGAAATCGTTTCTGCCCTCCTTGCTTTGGGGCTGTTTTTAAACCTTAGAAAAAAAGATTCTATATTGCAATAAACGAATACTCTATGATTTTTGGGGGTACATAAACGCCCCCCTTTTTAGGCTGCCTTTCTTTCTTCTTTTAGCATATTTTCAATAAAAATACCATAGCCCTTAGCAGGGTCCTGCACAAAAACATGGGTTACAGCCCCTATGAGTTTCCCGTTCTGTAAAATAGGACTTCCACTCATGCCTTGCACGATACCCCCGGTTTTTTGCAAAAGTTTTTCATCCGTAATTTTCACTATCATACCTTTGGTTTCATTGTTACTGTAACGACAAACACTTTCGATTTCCACAGAATATTCTTCTACTTTCTCCCCCTCAATATTTGTCAATATAGATGCAGCTCCTTCTTGAATTTCTTGTTGCAATGCGATAGGAATCTTGTTCTTTGAAAAATATTTCTGGTTTCCTTCTTTCACTTTTCCATAAAGTCCCACATTTGTATTTTTAGAAATTTCTCCCAGAACTGTATTTCCCCTTACGTCACCCAACAACTCACCAGGCACGCCCTTTTCTCCCTTTTTGATTTCCTTCACGCTGGAATGGGTGATTTGCCCCTGTCTAATGTTCATGAGTTCTTTTGTATCGATATCATACACACCATGGCCCAACGCACCAAAGCCGCCTGCTTCTGGGTCATAAAAGGTAAGTGTGCCAATCCCTTGGGTACTGTCACGAACCCACACACCTATTTTACAACAGCAATCCTCACGGCTGAAAATCGGTGTAATCTGTGTCATCTTTGCTTCGCCTTTTCGTTCCACCAAAAAATCCATAGGTTTCGAGCCATTTTTCTCCACCGCTGCCATCAAATCCTCTTTGCTTTTCAAACGCTTTCCGGCAGCTTTCAAAATCATATCCCCTGATTTTAAGATTCCTTTGGCTGGTTCAAAAACTTCATTGTTTTCTCCGCTGACAAAACCTGTACCTAACACCATAATCCCTCTGGTATCCATAGAAACACCTACCGTCATACCGCAAGGAACCACTTCTGTTTTTGGCAGAACATAAGCGTTTACAGTTTTGACAGGCATAAGGCCAAATAACGACAAGGATACTTTTGCACTGCCCGCTTCCTCTGGTTTTACGGTAAAGGGTTTATTCAAGTCAATATGAATATTCTCCTGCACCGGCTCATGATTGATACTGAGCGCCCCAATATTCTCATCCATAATATTGGCTTTCATAGGCAGACAAAACTGGAAATTCTGTTCCTTTCCCTCTATTAGGCTGATTTCGTCGGGAAGAAAAAAAGCGACACCGCCCCATAGAAAAACAAGCATAAAAAAACTGATTAGCGGAAAAACTAATTTCCATCGTTTCTTTTTCTTTTTTATTATCATTTTTTTCACTCCTGACCACAAAAGCTAAAAATTTATGAAAAGCAAACATAAAATTTTATGTTACATCAATAAATTAACCTTTTCGGAAATGAGTTATACAGTCAAAAATTTATTAAAAAAAGAAAGAACGAGTTTATCAGCCTTTGTGGCGTTATGTAATAATTTCTTTTCTAAAAAAATCATAACCACGCCTAAAAGACGTGGTTTGCACTAGCCCTATAAGGGCTTAT
>CAZCDP010000120.1:2833-4788 GCA_964497675.1 uncultured Candidatus Epulonipiscium sp. | reverse complement strand
TATGGCGATGAGGCGAAAAACTCTTGACGGTACCAAAAATACAAATACTGTAAGTGATCTTGGAAGTATTGAATATATAGAATATAGTCATGCAGGTGATTTACAGAAAAAATTATATGATTTTTTAAATAAATAAGGCAAAAGAATATTTGTGGAACTGAAAATAACAAATAGTTATCTGTTATAAAATGGTTTTCACAACTTTTACTCATAAAAGAGATTTTTCTGTATGTCATGTATAAATATAAATGCGTGTATAGACATTTCAAGGTTTTAAAGGGATTACCCTTTTTACTGAACGAGGCTTTTGCATGATAAAATGCTTTGCCTTTACAGTAAAGAAGGGTATTTTTTTGTGTAGGGGATATGTATGAGTATATGGTAGTGTATAGCGTCCATGAAAACAACGGTATACAACTTTTTCAGGTGGGCAGCCTTGCCATTCTTTGACTAGGGGGAGTATTTTTACCAGTAACATGGCTAATTGTGCAGTCAGACACCGCAAGCCCATAGATTTCTTTAATATGAGAGGAAATATCCGTTGTAGTCATGCCTTTTTTAATGTTCGTTTTTATTGGTTCGGTTTATATTTAATCATCGTTATTAAAAAGACGGATAGAATCAATCGGCGGAATTTTGATTGTAACGGTAGTACCCCTATTATGGGCAGAGGTAAAGCTAAAATCATAATCCGAACCATAATAGAATTCGAGATTTGCTTTTATCATTCGCAAGCCATTACTTTTATTAATATCGAAAGTATAAGTGGTTAAAGGTTCTTGAAGTATTTTATGTATGCGGTTAAGTTCCTGCTCATTAACCCCTTTACCATTATCGCATATCGTAATTGCCAAATATTCATCTTGACGATTAATAGTAATATTTAATAAGAGATTAGATTGCTTCTCACATTTTTTAAACCCATATTTAAATGAATTTTCTACAATAGGCTGTAAACAGTTAAACGGAATATATTCATCTAAAATTGAATGATCAATATCATAGGTTGTTTCTAATTGTTGACTCAAATCGAACTGTACTAAACTAATATAACTTTTGATAAAATCCAATTCTTCTTTAACAGTTATATATGTTTGGTTTCTTCTGTTGTTGTAGCGTAATAACTTTGCTAAATCTATAATCGCCTGATACGTGTTTATAGAGTTTTCTTCAAGGGCCAATGCCCCGATGGAATTTAAAATATTAAAGAGAAAATGTGTTGTTATACAATTATTTAAATATGATTTTTCGTGAAAACGTAATGATTGCTCCAACTGAACTTTCTCTTTCGATAAATTTTGAACCAGTTTTTTGTTTACTATAAAGTTATCATTGCTATTTTTGAAAATTAGATAATCCAGTATTTCTTGCCCCAATGCTCTTAGGCTATATAATATAGCATTGATACGGCTTATGGGTATCGTTCGTTCAAGACTATTTGAGTCATTTAAAGAAAGGCTGATATGTCCTGCTTTTATAAAACCCCAAAATCTGTTCATATAAGTTAAGGGCTGGTTTACGACCAATACACCCTTTGTACAGATGTCGGCATAGGAGGAGTTATAATGTTCGGATTCTAAATTTTTCATAGAATAAAGTTCGCAATTTTCTATATTCTGGTCAATACAACAACGGTTTTTACATATTTCCGGAAAATTGTCCGCTAAAACAATAAAATTTCCGTCATAGGTAAAAATTGATATGGGAATCCCTTGTGTATCCGTTGCAGTTTTATGTATTTTCTTAATAGCAGGGTCGTCATGTATTTCTTTTATCCAATAATCATCCAGATAAAGAGAAGAATCATTATAATCAAATTTACGTCTAAAGTCATAATCTCCGGAAGTGGATATGACGATGCCTTCCAGTACCTCGTTTGAAATATTTTCTATTTCATGGGATTGCCCTAGGTTAATATGATAGGTTTCACCGGGGCGAAGCTGGGAGGGAGCGTT
>CAZCDP010000120.1:0-2823 GCA_964497675.1 uncultured Candidatus Epulonipiscium sp. | reverse complement strand
AATCTGATTGTCGCCAAAATGAATATGCTTTTTGATTTTTAAACGAGGCAATACTTTAACGACGCCAATACTAATATAGTTATTTGGTGAGGGTTCATTTAGCCATTCTATTTCGCCCCACTCGAATTTTTGAATACTATTCATATGATTTTCCTTTCTATGTTATACAAACCACAGGTTATTCTTTTTATAGTTCTTAGGGGTAGTATGATATTTTTCTTTGAAAAGTTTATATAAATAATTAGGGTTATTATAACCAACCATGATAGCAATTTCATCTATTGTATAATTTGTATCTAAAAGTAAGTCCTTCGCTTTGGTGATACGACAATCATTCAAATATTTCGTAAAAGTAGTATCGCAATGTAGTTTAAATAGTCGGGATATATGATTAGTGCTTGTATAAAATTCGTTTGAGCAATCCTTCAAAGTAATATCGTGATCATAGTTTTTATGTATATATTCTATAATATTATTTAATAATCCATTTTCTGTATAAGAGGAACCGAGTACATTTTGAACAGCATGAAGAAATTGGTTTTTGTCAATGGGTTTTAAAAGAAGGTCTTTAACTCCTAAACGTAGTGATTGTTGAGCGTATTCAAAGTAGCCATAAGCTGTAATGATAATAAAATTAATGGGTTCAGCAATGTCATCTCGTATTGTATTAATTACTTCTAATCCGTTATAAATAGGGATATCAATATCCATAAATACAAGGAACGGAATGTTTTTTTAATAAGCTGTATGGCATCATCACCTCTTTCGGCTTCTCCAATTATTTCTAAAGGTAAATTATAGTGATTTATTAAGGTTTTAATGAGTTTTCTAGATAATTCGTTATCTTCTACAATTATAGTTGGCTTCATTGATTATCAACCTCACTTATTAATGTCATTTGTACCTATATTAATAACGTAGATATAAAGTTGCTACCCCTTAGACAGTTTCATGAGCGGTCTGGGGAGTCATATCATTCGATAACTGACACATTTCGAGTAAACATTTTAATGTGTAAAATGTTTCTTGTCCTACTTGTATACTAACACTACTTCGTCAATTTCACCAGTTCCTTTATTTATTTTTACAAATTCATATCATTTTAGCCTATGTTTTATGTTGTATTACATAATCTTAAAGCCCCCTCCTTCATTTTAATTTTTAGTTTGTTAAATCCATTTATGGTTGGTTTGTCGTATTTTACGGTGAGATTTCACCCGGTTTGATATACCTCTTTGTTTACTCGTCTTCCTGTGCAAGACTGACAAGAATAGTTTTTTGATAAAGGCATAGGAGTTTATTTTAAAATTTTGTTCATGTTTTCATTTTGATATTGCTACAGTCCCTTTTCTGCAATAAATGGTATCAATTATTCGCCTATGACATTACAACTTTAGTATACTATTACAATATTACATCATTAATTTAGAATGAATTAGTTAGAGCAAGGTTAATATGGTAGATTAAACAAACAGTAAAAGGTTGATATAATTAAGAAGCAATATGATATCTACGTAGTGTATCAATGTGTTAATTAAGGATAGGAGGGAATGTAATGGAAGAGGAAAACAAAGTTATGTATGACGATGGAAGGAAGATAACTAAGTTGGATTTTAGATTTGGGCCTATCGGTTCAGCGATTCCAATGGTTTTTTTCATCGTGTGGGCAATCGTTTGCAGTTTCAAAAACATTGCCAATGAACAGAGCATGATTATTGGAGCTGTTATTGGGCTGGGTCTGGGATTGTTTGTTTGTAAAAGCCCTGCAGATGACTATTTAAAAGCAGTTACTGAAGGCATGACCCAATCGGTTGCAGCAGTAGCTATTATTGCATGGTTTTGGGCTGGAGTTTTCGCAGCGGTATTACAAGTTGGCGGCTTAGTGGATGGGTTGGTATGGGCAGGTGTATCCACTGGAGTAAGTGGAGCTGCTTTTACTGCATTAACATTTATATTATCAGCGCTATTCGGAACAGCTGTAGGTACTGGGTACGGAACTTTAGTCGCTTTTACCATGTTAATGTACCCGGCAGGGGTGTTAATGGGTTCACATCCTTTAGTTCTTATTGGTGCTATATTAAGTGGTTCCGCATTTGGAGATAACCTTGCACCAGTATCAGATACGACTATTATTTCGGCTGCAACGCAAGACACTGATATTATGGGTGTAGTTCGAACTAGGTTTAAATATTCTATTGTAGCAGGTGCTATAGCAACAGTTTTGTTCTTTATATTTGGCAGTGCGAAAACCGGTGTTATTGCAGATGCGAATTCAATGGGGATGATTAATGAATACATCAATCCAAGGGGGCTTATATTATTAATTCCTTTTGCGCTTGTTCTATTGTTGGCTTTTCGAGGAAAAAACCTTATCGTTTCAATTTCTTGGGGAATCATTACTGCCATCATTATTGTATTAGCAGCTGGTTTTGGTACTATGAAAGACATATTATGGTTTAATGTTGCGGAAGGAACATTAGAGGGAGCTGTAGTAAACGGCGTTGGTGGTTATTTACATATGTGTGTTTTGTTATTATTAATTATGGCCTGTGGATACTTAATCACTGCAGGAAATCTTATGACGTTAATGGAAGAAGCGATATCGAAAAAAGTGGGGAATTCTGTTAAAAAGGCAGAGTTGGCAATCTGGACTATTGTTTCTGCTTTAAATGCATTGATGAGTGTCAATGCAGCGGCAGAGATTACGGCAGCACCTTTTGTAAAAAGTATTGGTAAAAAGTTTAATATACATCCTTATCGCAGAGCTAATATGTTGGATGCGATTACAGCAGCTGGAGGATTCATTTTACCTTGGAGCGGAGG
>CAZCDP010000119.1:0-4819 GCA_964497675.1 uncultured Candidatus Epulonipiscium sp. | reverse complement strand
CTGTATAGGTGTCTGCTACGGCAAAGTGTGTGAAAATCCCTGTGATATGGATATTAGGCATTTTGCTTACTGCAACGATACCATCCACAGAAGCATCAAAATCATCTTCATCACACTGGAAACCAACACGAGTCATGCCTGTATCAAGTTTGATATGTCCATCAATCACAACGCCCAGCTCTGCTGCTTTTTTCTGAAGCATTTCAGCATATTCTAAAGAAACGATAGCCTGTGTGATTTTATGCTCTGCCATAAGCTCTGCACATTCAATAGCTGTATATCCCAAAACAAGAATAGGCTGGGTGATTCCTTCACGTCTAAGGCTAATCGCCTCTTCAATGTTAGAAACGCCAAACCATGCGAATCCGCTTTCTGCCAATCTGCGGGCAACAAAGCCGTCACCATGTCCATAAGCATCAGCTTTAACAATCCCCATGATTTTATGACCCTTTGGTACTGCTGCTTTAATATGTTTAATATTGTAATCCAAAGCATCTAAATCAATTTCTGCCCAAGTCCTTCTGATAAAATCCATAATACCATCCGCTTCCCTTCTTGTAATTAGTAACATATCTGCTGTTTATTTCGGTGGTTACACCCGTGTTATTTTTTAATATACCGTATAAAAGCCAACGAAAAAGCAGATAAAATTATATTTTCAGACCAAGTCAGTATAACATATTCTACTTAAAAGCGCAATAATTTGCCAAAAAAACAGATGTTTTTTTCTGTTTTTTAAACCTTTTCAACAAAATATTTTCAAACTCTTCTTGAAAGCCCTAGGCAATATACATTCGTAAAAAAAGATCATAGGCGGCATCTAGTGCCATCATGGCATCTCCCACATGATCCGCATCTCCTATAATAGCGTAGGATATTCGCTCATCCTCCAACCTTGCAACAAAACTGGAATCAGAAGGCACAGAACCCATAGCAATAATGACATTATCTGCAGGTATCTTGATTTCTTCCTTCTTTCTATTTACCAAAACATAGCCATCAAAAATGTCTTGTGCCTCTCCATCTGTCATCATCTTTATACCCTTATTTTCAAGTTCCTCTAAAACTGGATACTTCATGCTCCCAAGCTCTATCCCCAAAAATGGTGATTTTTCGATAATCTGTAAATCCAAGGAATTCGGTTTTTCCATACCCATTTTTTCAAAAATTTTTGTGGCAAAACACGCCGTTTCCAAAGAAACCTTAGTTTTTTTCTCTAAAAATCCTGCAATTTCCAATCCAAGAGAACCTCCACCCAAAATAACGGTCTTCCCTTTCTTTAATCGTGCAAATAAGGTGCCATCCCCTTCAAATACTTCCTTTGCCATAAACACATTTTTTCTGTCAATCCCCTTTATTTCAGGTTTCACTGGAACACTTCCCATCGCTACAACAACAAAATAGGGCTGGAATTCCAATACAAAATCAGCATCCACTTCTGTACCCAATAAAATCTCAACGCCCAATTCTTTCAGCTCATATTCCATATACTCCACAAACTTTTTAATATCTTGCTTACCCGGCGGGAGCATCGCCAAATTCAACTGTCCACCCAATCTTTCCTCTTTGGTGCAGAGCGTTGTTTTATATCCTCTCTGTGCCGCCTTTTTTGCCGCTAAAAGCCCCCCTGGCCCACCGCCGATTACAAGAACCTTCTTTTGTGTGGCTATTTTCCGATGGCTATTTTCCAAGTATTCCTTTCCCGCTTCAGGGTTGTAGGCACAGGCAATCTCCTCACCCTTTAACACCCTTTGAATGCATTTATTACAAGCCTGACAGATGTTAAATGGCTTTCCTTCCTCGATTCGACAGACAAATTCGGAATCACACAAGAATCCCCTTGCTGTTCCTATGAAGTCACACATACCCGTTTCTAGTAACCGCTGACCCGTTTCCCCGTCATGAATTCGGTTACAGGCAATAACAGGAAGGGAAACAACATCTTTGACGGCCTGCGCAAGAAAAGCATAACCTCCTTTTGGTACATGATAAGAAATCTGCTGTACTGGGGATTCATGCCATCCACCGGTAACAGTAATTGCATCCGCCAATTTTTTCTCTTCTAGTTTATGGCAAAATGATGTCATATCCTGTATGCTGTAACCATTTTCCGTCAGCTGTGCACCGGATATTTTTACCAGTACAGGAAATGTCGTACCAACTGCGTCACGCACTCCTTCCACAACATTCAGCGGAAAAACAAACCTATTTTCCAAGCTGCCGCCGAAGGCATCGGTTCTTTTATTATCCATGGGTGAAAAAAACTGTGATAGCAAGTATCCTGTACTTGCACTAATTTCCACAGCGTCCGCCCCTGCTTTCTTGCAGTTTAGGGCAGCCTTTGCGAAATCTTCCACCGTATACTTCATTTCTTCTGGTGTCATTTCCTTGGGAGTATTTTTAAAAATAGAAGAAGCGACTGCTGATGGTGCAAGTAATGGCCTATCCCCGTGATCCTTTTCGCTTTCATTCCGTCCGCAGTGGAAAAGCTGTATAAAAAGTTTACAGCCATGGTTATGTAATATATGAGAAAGCTTTGTTATTCCTGCCCAATCTTCCATTGTTTCTCCATTCAGCATTCCTTTTAATGTACCGGCTGTATTGACGCCCATAACCAAGGTAATTGCAGCAGCACCTCCCTTTGCCCTTGCTTCATAAAACGCTAGTTCACGCTCAGACACCCTATTTTCAGTTGAAAACCCAGTGTGCATGGCCAACATAATCCATCTGTTTTTCAGTTCCATCCCATTTATTTTTCCTGTTGAAAAAAGCATGGTATTCCCCCTTTCCCATTCCAAAAGTGCCTTATCATTTTAGTTATTTCATTATATAATGTAAGCGTATCATAATATTCAAATTTTTACCATAGCCTTTTTTCCAGTTTAAATCAGCCCAGTAATTTGGGGGATGAATTTCTTTTATGTGTTGCAAGTTTTTAGATGGAAATGTTATATTTATTTTCATTACATTGAGTGAAAATTCACGTTATTTCCTAATTTATTTATGAAAATTTTAATGTTGCAAAATATATTCTCAATATAAAAACACCCCTCATATTAAATATGACTGTATCATATATCTAATATTTGAGGTGTCTTTGTAGTTGTTAGCTGCCTGATTATTGAAAGAAAATTCCACTGTTTGCCAAGATTTCTAATCTTAGTTTTACAAAATATATTGAAACATAAACGTGATATGGAAAGCACTTCCGCCCATAACAAACAAATGAAAAATTTCGTGAAATCCAAAATTTTTAAACTGTATTCTAGGCCACTTTATAGCATAAATTACAGCACCAAGGGTATATGTTATTCCACCTGCAACCAATAAGGCAATTCCGCCCACTGGAACTGCCTTTTCCAATGGTACAAAAGCAACCACAACCAGCCAGCCCATGATAACGTAAATCGCTGTGGAAAGCCATCGGGGTGCTCCCAGCCAAAGGGCTTTTAAAATAATTCCGGCTAAAGCAAATGCCCAGACAAGGATAAGCAGTGTCCACCCCCATCTCCCCTGCAAAGGAATCAGGCAAACCGGTGTATAGGTCCCTGCAATCAGTACAAAAATCATCATATGGTCAATTCTCCGCAAAACTGCAGTAGCACCCGTGGATAATTTTAATGTATGGTAAATGGTACTGGCTCCGTAAAGTAGCAAAAGAGAAACACCAAACATCGCCAATGATACCATATGTGTCGTGGATGCCTCTGCTCTCGCTTTCAGCACCAACACAACCAAAATAGGAATTGCAGCCAAAAATCCTAAAAAATGTGTCAATGCGCTGATTGGATCTTTTACTTGAAATCTATTTTTTCCTTCCATGATATTACCCCCGCCTCTTAACATAGTTTTGATTACTATGTATTATTATGTTAGTATCATATCATGATTATTCCACTATTGCAATCAAAAAGTAAATTTTAATCTTGATACATAGTATATAATACTATATAATAAATAAGAGGTGATAAGTTTGAATCAATCAAAGGATAAAGATAAAGTGGTACAAGCTACTGATTTGGAAGACTTTGAGGATAGTTCTTTTGATATTCGTCTTTATGAAACGGAAACATTCACAGAAAAACCACAAAATATTGTTACAAATAACAGTGACTATGTTCCTGCCATTTTTGTTGATGACGATGATGCAGAACGATATGATGAGATTTTTACTGATTTATTTAGGGTGAGAGCATGAGTACATTTGATGAGATTTTAGAAAAGTTCATAGATGAAATCAAGGATATCCAAACCGTAGAATATAAAGATATTCCTAATATTGACTTGTATATGGATCAGGTAACAACATTCATTGATGATATTTTAAGCGGTAACAAGCGGTATCCTGATGATAAAATCCTAACCAAGACTATGATAAACAACTATGCCAAGGCAAAGATTTTCCCACCGCCGGTGAAAAAGAAATATACCAAAAATCACCTGATGCTTTTGATTATCATTTATCATTTAAAAACAGTTTTTTCAATCCGTGACATCAGTCTGCTTTTAAAGCCTGTAACCGATGAACTGAATGCAAATGAACATTCTGAACTATTGGAAAAAATCTATTCTGGCTTTGTATGCCTGCAAAAAAGCAATAAAGAAAACATAGGTGCAATCATGGCAGGTAATTATGAATTTGTTTTGAATCATAAGGATGGATTAGAAGAATATGAGGACGAAAAAATCAAATTGATTATGATTGTACTTCTTCTTTCCATACAAGCCAATACAGAAAAACGTCTGGCAGAGAAAATTTTAGATACCTGTTTTCAAAAATCATAACCACGCCAAAAAGACGTGGTTTGCACTAGCCCTA
>CAZCDP010000118.1:3848-4831 GCA_964497675.1 uncultured Candidatus Epulonipiscium sp. | reverse complement strand
TCAAAGACCATTCCTGAGGGGATTTGTGCCTTGTTCAATTACGAAGCGGGCCCTGACGCTGATGAAATTGTGGAAGCTATGACGGATAGTATGAAGGCTGTAAAAACGGCTACTGTGACCTATGCGGTAAGAGATACTTCTCTGGATGGCAAGGAGATTAAGGAAGGCGATATTTTAGGGATGCTGGGCGGTAAAATTGCTGTGGTTGCCAAGGATATTGCAGAAGGCACCAAGGCACTTATCGACCAGACGGTGACAGAGGACAGCGATATGGTCAGTGTTTATTACGGCGCTGATGTGACAAAAGAGGATGCACAGGAAATTCTTGATTATATCAAAGAAAAATTTCCGGATTGTGAAGCGGAGTTGCAGTGCGGTGACCAACCTTTGTATTACTATATTATTTCCGCTGAATAATTAAGAAGGGGAGCGATGCCCCCTTCAGATTGAAGACAAACCCACGATTCAGCCGATTATTTGCAGAGGGTTTGGGAACGAAACGTTCTCAACTGAAATCACGCAGGGTGAATTCACTTCGCCCGAAGTGTAGAAAACACTGATTTCTAGGGGCGTAGTCCTTCCACGAAGAAATCAGTGTTTTAACATACAGTGTCTACTTTAAGACGGCTTGCGTCTTAAAGTAAGAGGGTGTAGACTTTGTCTACACCCTAGGGGAGCGATGCTCCCTTTTTCTTTATTGTTTTTTAGGAGGTGAAGCAATGTATCTGGACAGTCCTGTGACAGAAATCAGTGGTGTGGGTGAACAGCGAGCCAAGAGGCTTTTTCGTCTGGGAATCGTTACGGCAGGGAACTTGCTTTCTCATTTTCCGAGAGAATATGATGATAGAAGTCAAGTAAAAAAAATCAAAGACTTGGTACTGAATGAGGAGAATACATTTCGGGGAAAGGTCATGGGGGCGGGCGAAAATATCCGTATTCGAAACTTAACCTTTACCCGAGTGAAAATCAGCGATGAAACCGGT
>CAZCDP010000118.1:0-3838 GCA_964497675.1 uncultured Candidatus Epulonipiscium sp. | reverse complement strand
TTCCGTCAATGGAGTATGGTATAATCAGCCTTATATGAAAACGGCTTTACAGGAAAATACAGTTTATATTTTTTCGGGAAAACTACAAAAAAAATATGGGAAATTGGAAGTGCTTTCTCCGGAATATGAAAAAGCAGAGGAAGGTTATTTTGGTGGTCGCATCGTTCCGATCTATCCATCGGTTGGGGGGCTTTCTCAAAAAGTACTTCGTGGACTTATTCGGGATACACTGGAGCAGACCGAAAATCAGCTCTATGAGTTCCTTCCTGTTTGGCTGCGAAAGAAGTATTATCTTTGCGAGCGGAATTTTGCAGTGGGAAATATTCATTTCCCTGCTGATAAGGACAGCTTTTTTCAAGCCAGACGACGTCTTGTTTTTGAGGAACTTTTTTTGTTGCAGGCGGCGCTTTTGCGGATGAAATCGGTGTTACAGGAAGGAAAAAGAGGAATTATATTTGAACATCCGGAGAGTTGTCAAAGGTTATTGGAACAGTTGCCTTATTCATTGACCAACGCCCAAAAAAAGGTCTTTGAGGAAATGAAAGAAGACATGAGCTGCGGCAAAGTCATGAATCGTTTGATACAGGGGGATGTAGGCAGTGGAAAGACGGCAGTGGCTATGCTTGGGGCATACTGGGCTGTGCAAAACGGATACCAAGCTGCTCTGATGGCACCTACGGAGGTTCTGGCAGAACAGCACCTTGCTTCTTTTCGGGAGATTTTTGAGCCACTGGGTATCAGAACCGTATTGTTGTCAGGCTCTTTGACGGCAAAGGAGAAACGGAGGGTGTTGCACGAAATAGGCTCTGGGGAAGCACAGATGATATTGGGAACTCATGCAGTCATTCAAAAAGCCGTTGTATTTCATAAATTAGGGCTGGTTGTTGCCGATGAACAGCACCGTTTTGGCGTTCGTCAGCGGGGGATTCTTTCCGAAAAAGGGGATAACCCCCATGTACTGGTTATGACAGCTACACCGATTCCCAGAACACTGGCGCTGATATTATATGGCGATTTGGACATTTCTATAATTGATGAGTTACCGCCGGGCCGCCAGAAAATAGATACTATGGCAGTGACGCCTTCTTATCGGGAAAGAATTTACGGATTTATAAAAAAACACGCAGATGCGGGAAGGCAGGTGTATATTATCTGCCCTATGATAGAAGAAAGCGAAAAGCTGGAAGCCCAGGCGGTCATTTCCTATACGGGAAAATTGCAAGAGGAAGTATTTCAAAATTATGAAGTGGCCTGTGTTCACGGAAAAATGAAGCAAAAGGAGAAACAGAAGGTCATGGAACGGTTTGCGGCAGGAGAGATACAGGTGCTTGTGGCTACAACTGTGATTGAAGTAGGCATCAATGTGCCAAATGCAGTCATTATGCTGATTGAAAATGCGGAACGCTTTGGGCTGGCACAGCTCCATCAGCTACGGGGACGTGTGGGGCGGGGAAGTGAAAAGTCCTACTGTATTTTGGTCAGCGATGCCAAAACAAAGGTATCAAAGGAACGGATGAAGGCTATGGAAAAATCTAGCGATGGTTTTGTCCTGTCGGAAATGGATTTGAAATTACGAGGACCGGGAGAATTTTTTGGCACAAGGCAGCATGGTCTGCCGGAAATGAAAATCGCTAATCTTTACAGGGATATTGCTTTATTGAAAGAGGCACAGGAAGCGGCGGCAATATTAATGGAAAAAGACCCCGAATTGGAAGCGGAAGAGCATTTTTTACTAAAGAAAGAGATGAAAGAATTGCTGAATGAGGAAAGATTAAATATTTAGGTGACATTTGTTATTGTTTTTTAGGTTACTTTTTGCTATACTCTAGATATATTTTGTTTCAATGAGAAGATGCATAGGTGGTGATTTTGATGCGTATCATAACGGGAACGGCCAGAGGACATAAGCTTTTGACACCGGAAGGACTGGACACCCGCCCTACGACAGACCGTATCAAGGAATCTTTATTTAATATAATTACTTTTGATTTACCGGAATGTGTGTTTTTGGATATTTTTGCCGGAAGCGGTGCTATCGGTATCGAAGCCCTCAGCAGAGGCGCCAAAAGAGCTGTGTTCATTGATGAATCGGCAGTTTGCACGAGTATTATTTTGGAAAATCTGAAGCATACCAAGCTTATTGAAAAGAGCGAGGTATTGAATAAAGATGTATTTTTGGGGATTGCTGCTTTATGTGCGAAAAAAGAAAAATTTGATATTATTTTTATGGATCCTCCTTATGGGGAGGGGTTGGTTCTACCTACCCTCAAAGCCATTGCAGACAGCGGGATTTTAAAAGAAGACGGTTATGTCATTGTGGAACGGTCTTCAAAAGTTCAAATGCTTCCTATGGACGGAATGAAAATAATAAAAGAAAAAAAGTATAAGACGACAGTGATGACGTTCCTGTCTTTGGAGGAAAAAGCAAAATGCTAAAAGCAGTTTATGCGGGGAGTTTTGACCCTGTTACGCTGGGACACCTTGATATTATCGAGAGAGCTGCCCAAATGGTGGACGAGTTGGTTGTAGCAGTTTTGGAAAACCCTAACAAAAAATATTTGTTTACAACAGAAGAAAGAAAATTGCACCTGGAATTGGTGACAAAGCATATAGATAACGTGAAAATTGCTTGTTTTCGGGGACTTTTTGTTGATTTTGCAAAAGAGATTGGTGCAACTGTTGCCATCAGAGGATTGAGAAACTCCATTGATTTTGCATCGGAATTTCAAATGCATTTAATTAACAGACAACTGGATAAAAACATAGAAACTATTTTTCTGGCAGCCGATGAACAGCACCTGGCTTTAAGTTCAACCAATGTAAAAGAGGTTGCGACTTTTGGCGGGAATATTGACTTGATGGTACCGGAAGAAATAAGGGAATTTGTAGCAGAAAAATATAAGAAAAGAGGGAACAGGAATGGATACAGTGATACAATTATTAGATGAACTGGAAGATATCTTAGACAGCAGTCGTGCTGTGCCTTTCAGTAATAAAGTTTCCGTGGATAAAGAAGAAATTTATGATATCATCGGTGAGGTTCGTCTGAAGCTTCCCAATGAATTGAAACAATCTAAATGGGTTATCGAAGAAAGAAATAAAATTCTCATCGATGCACAGAAGGAAGCGGATGAAATCGTAAAAAATGCGGAAGACCGTATGAACAGGATGGTGGATGACAGCGAAGTAACCAAGAGAGCCTATGAACAGGCTGCCACCATCATTGATGCAGCAAAGAAGGCATCCAAAGAAATGCGTTTGGGGGCTATGGAATATGCGGAATCTGTTTTAACCAGCGCAGAAGAAAAGCTGAAAGAGTTAAAGACTGTTGTTTATAATGAAAGCATTAAAACGGATGATTATTTCAATGAAACACTGAATGTTTTGGCGGAAAATATTCAAGAACTTCGTGTGAAATAAATTAGTCCTTTGTTAGTGTGGTATGCAATGCCCAGATGAAAACGGCAAAAAAGAAAGTAATACATAAAATAGAAAAAAAAGTGTATGGAGAGGCGGTTCCTGAAATGAAATGCATGGCAGGGGCTGCTTTTTGTATGTTTTTTTCGAAAAACGGATAGAGCAGGGCGGCATATAAAGAAGCCAACAGGGCATTCAGGATTTTAGAGAATACATAAATTCTTGGGTTTATGGGTATTTTTCCAATGATTCCCAGAGTCTGCCCCAATATGGAAAGACCACCAAAGGACAGAACTGCGGTCATGGACACCAGACGGCACAGCATAGAGCAGTCGGCTTGGCAAAGGAGAGAAGCACCATTGGTCATTTCTAATATTCCACCTAAAAGACCAATGGTGCTTCTCTCCTTTGCCAAGCCGAC
>CAZCDP010000117.1:0-4858 GCA_964497675.1 uncultured Candidatus Epulonipiscium sp. | reverse complement strand
TTGACTATGGGTTGTGATTATGTTTCTTCACTGTTCAGTTTTCAAGGATCAATTTGCTCTTTTTTTGTTTCGCCGTCATCTTCGACAGTGAATCATATTCTATCATGACTTTTCATGCTTGTCAACACTTTATTTTGATTTTTTTAAAATCTTTCAATGTCATTATCCTTCGACATTTTCGTCTCAAACACACTAGCCACGATTTATTATTATACACGCTTTTCAATCTTTGTCAATACCATTTTACAAATAAATAATTTTTTGTCGTTTTATGCACCGTCAGCCTTCCAAAACCCCATAAACAAACCTTTCTAATCTATCTGTCCGCCTATTTCGCTGACTCCACGTTCCTTCAATTAAAGAAAGCAGCATTCCTGAATCGACAAAAAAATTACCGTCGGCTGAAGCCGACGGCTAAAATAGGATATGTATTTATATTATTCAGCTGCTGGAGCTTCTGTGTCTTCTGCTGGAGCTTCTGTGTCTGCTGCTGGAGCTTCTGTTTCTTCTACTGGAGCTTCTGCGTCTTCTGCTGGAGCTTCTACATCTTCTGCTGGAGCTTCTGCATCTTCTGCTGGAGCTTCTGCATCTTCTGCTGGAGCTTCTGTTTCTTCTGCTGGAGCTTCTTCTTTAGCACCGCAACCTGCCATGCCTGCTGTTAAACCAAAGCATAATACTAAAAGACCTAATTTAGATAATACATTCTTTTTCATTTTTAAATCCTCCCATTTGTTTTGGATTCCTTCTCCCGAAGAATCCGATTTTAAAATTAAAATGAATTATGCATAATGCATAACCTTTACCATTACTTATCCCTGGTTTCCGGCACTCCGTTTTAAGAACAGAATCCCACCTATCAACCAGTATGACCAACAATATAACATACTAGCCTAGGAAAATCAACCCAAAAAATAAACAAAAACATCATATATATTTGTTGAAATTTTTACACTTTTTTATTCTCATGTATTCTTATCCAACATTAAGATTGCTTTTTACTGCATTTCTATGACTTCATCAAAAGACGCCGAAAATCCGACGTCCTTTCATGAAAATCATGATTCTATCCCTTATCTTGGGAACTTGATTTCTGCCTGTGCTGCTGCCAATCTTGCAATAGGCACACGGAATGGTGAACAGGACACATAATCAAGACCAATCATATGACAGAATTCAACAGAAGAAGGATCTCCGCCGTGTTCTCCGCAGATACCCAGATGGATGTCAGGGCGAACCGGTTTTGCCTTTTCAACAGCCCACTGCATGAGTAAGCCAACGCCCGTTCTGTCCAGCTTCGCTGTTGGATCCCCTTCATAGATGTTCTTGTCGATATAATCGGAAAGAATTTTGCCGGCATCATCACGGGACAGCCCATATGTCATCTGTGTCAGGTCATTTGTGCCAAAGGAGAAGAATTCTGCCTCTGTTGCAATCTGGTCTGCTGTCAGAGCCGCACGAGGAATCTCAATCATGGTACCAACAAGGAATTTCAATTCTTTTCCCTTATCTTCCATAGATTTTTTAGCTGTTTCTACAACAATATTCTTAACAAATTTCAACTCTTTGATTTCTCCAACCAAAGGAATCATAATTTCAGGAACAATATCAACGCCTTTTTCAATGGAAACTTCAATAGCAGCTTCGATGATGGCTCTTGTCTGCATTTCAGCAATCTCAGGATAGCTTACCGCCAAACGGCAGCCACGGTGACCCATCATAGGGTTCAGCTCGTGTAAACCTCTTGCTTTTATTTTTAATTCTTCTACGGTTTTACCGGTTTCTTTTGCAAGAATAGCAAACTCTTCCTCTGTGTTTGGCATAAACTCATGGAGTGGCGGGTCAAGAAGACGAATGGTAACTGGTCTTTCGCCCATTGCTTCATAAATACCCTTGAAATCCTGTTTCTGGAATGGCTCAATACCTGACAAAGCCGCAACTCTTTCTTCTACAGTATCAGAAAGTATCATTTTTCTGAATTTCATGATTCTTTCTCCTTCAAAGAACATATGCTCTGTTCTTGTCAGTCCAATACCTTCTGCACCAAAGCTGATAGCAACCTGTGCATCATGAGGTGTGTCAGCATTTGTTCTTACTTTCAACACTCTCTTTTCGTCAGCCCAAGCCATGAATTTTGCAAAATCTCCGGAAATTTCAGGGGCAACTGTAGGAATATCTTCACCATAAATATTGCCGGTGGAGCCATCTAAAGAAAGGTAGTCCCCTTCCCCAAAAGTTTTTCCGCCAAGGGTAAAGGTCTTTACAGCTTCGTTCATTTTAATGGCTTCACAGCCGGATACACAGCAAGTTCCCATACCACGAGCAACAACAGCCGCATGAGATGTCATACCGCCACGAACCGTCAGGATACCCTGTGCCGCAACCATACCTTCAATATCTTCCGGTGATGTTTCCAGACGAACAAGAATTACTCTTTCGCCTGTTTCTGCCATAGCCTTTGCGTCCTCTGCCGTAAAACAAATTTTACCTGCCGCCGCACCGGGAGAAGCAGGAAGCCCTTTCCCGAGAGGTGTAGCTGCTTTTAATGCTTTTGGGTCAAAAGCAGGATGGAGCACTTGGTCTAATTGTTTTGGCTCCACTTTCATCAAAGCTTCGTCAATCGTCAGTAAGCCTTCATTCACCATATCCACAGCAATTTTCAAAGCAGCGTTAGCTGTTCTTTTGCCGTTACGAGTCTGCAAGAAGTATAATTTTCCTTCTTCCACTGTAAATTCCATGTCCTGCATATCTTTATAATGTTTTTCTAATTTGTTTGCAATATCAATAAATTGTGTATAAACGTCAGGCATATCCTCTGCTAATTTTGCAATCGGCTTTGGTGTACGAACGCCTGCAACAACATCTTCGCCCTGTGCATTCACTAAGTATTCACCAAGCATAGCCTTTTCACCGGTAGCAGCGTTTCTTGTAAAGGCAACACCCGTACCGGATGTATCGCCCATGTTGCCGAATACCATCATCTG
Source organism: uncultured Candidatus Epulonipiscium sp. (assembly GCA_964497675.1). GTDB lineage: Bacteria > Bacillota > Clostridia > Lachnospirales > Anaerotignaceae > CAZCDP01. The sequence goes on along the minus strand of CAZCDP010000117.1, from coordinate 1,877 downwards.
TACGTTGACAGCAGTACCCCAGCTATAAGGAATATCATTCATTCTTCTGTAAACGAAAGCTCTTGGGTTATCCCAAGAACGGAATACGGCCTTTGCAGCCTCGAATAACTGCTCTTTGGGGTCCTGAGGGAATTCTTTGCCCTGATCTTCAAAATATAACTGTTTGAATTTCTCAGCAACAATTTTCAAATCCTCTGCGGATAAATCTGTGTCATACTGTGCACCCACAGATTCCTTGTATTCATCTAACAATCTTTCAAATTTGGATTTGGAAACACCAATTACAACATCAGCAAACATCATAATAAATCTTCTGTAGGAGTCATAAGCGAATCTTGGATTTCCTGTTTTTGCCGCCAGACTTTCTACGGAAACATCATTTAATCCAAGGTTCAAAACGGTGTCCATCATACCGGGCATAGATGCCCTCGCACCGGAACGAACAGAAACCAGTAGAGGATTTACAGGGTCACCCAGTTTTTTACCGGCCATTTCTTCCAGTTTAACCAAAGCAGTTTCAATCTGGTCAACCATTTCCTGTGTAAAAACCTTACCACCTTCGTTGTATTCTGTACAAGCCTCTGTTGTAATGGTGAACCCTTGAGGAATTGGCAGACCCATCACTGTCATTTCTGCTAAGTTTGCGCCTTTACCGCCCAATAAGTTTTTCATTGAAGCGTTACCTTCGCTAAACATGTAAACATATTTTTTGCTCATCTAAATACCTCCTTGTGCGTTTTTATTTTGTTAAATCCTTATTTTTATTCCTATGAAAAGCGTTATGACCGCCAAAAATTCATTCGTCTTTCTATTTTACAACGTCAATTTCCTTTCAGCCGACCTAACTTATCTTCATAATAATATATTTAATATATCACCTTTTTTGCAGAACTACAACTGCCTATTAGGCATTGTATAAAATTTTATACCGTTCTTTTTTCTCTTGCATCCTCTGCTGTTCCGCCAATCAGATGATACAGAATCCCAATCATGTAACTTTTCATAACAACCACCCAGTTCCAGCCGGTACCTTCTTCAAATTGATAAAAATAAGCCCCCGTCATAAGACGGGGAACTTTTTTTAAAACTCCATTTTTTCCTTTAAATAGTCAACCAGTTCATCCACGGAAATTCTGATTTGTTCCATAGAATCTCTGTCACGGATGGTTACTGTATTATTCTCCAAAGAATCAAAATCATACGTAATGCAGAATGGTGTACCAATCTCATCCTGTCTTCTGTACCTCTTGCCGATACTTCCAGCTTCATCAAAATCGCAATGGAAATGCTTGGAAAGCATAGCATAGACCTCTCCGGCTTTATCAGACAGTTTTTTGGATAAAGGAAGTACAGCCGCCTTAACCGGTGCAATGGCAGGATGGAACCGAAGAACCGTTCTCACATCGCCCTCGCCCACTTCTTCTTCATCATAAGCATCACAAAGGAATGCCAATGTCATTCTGTCTGCGCCTAAGGATGGTTCAATACAATAGGGTACATATTTTTCATTGCTTTCTTGGTCAAAATAAGTCATATCCTGACCTGATGTGTTCTGATGACAGGTCAAGTCGTAGTCTGTTCTGTCCGCAACGCCCCAAAGCTCGCCCCAGCCAAAGGGGAATAAAAACTCAATGTCAGTGGTTGCCTTGCTGTAATGGGAAAGCTCCTCTTTTTCATGGTCACGCAAACGGATGCTTTCTTTTTTAATCCCCAGATTATCCAGCCAGTTGACACAATATTCTCTCCAATAAGAAAACCATTCTAAATCAGTACCGGGTTTGCAGAAAAATTCAAGCTCCATCTGCTCAAATTCTCTTGTTCTAAATGTAAAGTTACCGGGGGTAATCTCGTTACGGAAGGATTTACCAACCTGTGCA
>CAZCDP010000116.1:227-4871 GCA_964497675.1 uncultured Candidatus Epulonipiscium sp. | reverse complement strand
GAGCCCAACGGGTATCTGCATATCGGACACGCCAAATCCATTTGTCTGAATTTTGGAATGGCAAAGCTTTATGGGGGAAAATGCAACCTACGTTTTGACGATACCAACCCGACAAAGGAAGATGTGGAATATGTGGAATCCATTCAGGAGGATGTTAAATGGCTGGGCTTTGATTGGGAGGACAGACTTTATTATGCCTCAGCGTATTTTGAAAAATTTTATGAAATAGCTTTGGAGCTGATTCGAAAAGGAAAAGCCTTTGTTTGTGATTTACCGGCGGAAGAAATGCGGGAATACAGAGGTACACTGAGTACACCGGGGAAAGAAAGCCCTTACCGCAACAGAAGTGTAGAAGAAAACATGGATTTGTTTACCAGAATGAGAGCAGGAGAATTCCCCGATGGTTCCAGAACTCTTCGTGCCAAAATAGATGTAGCTTCTCCTAATATTAACATGAGAGATCCTGTTATTTATCGGATTGCCCATGCTCATCATCATACGACCGGTGATGCATGGTGTATCTACCCGATGTATGACTTCGCTCATCCTTTGGAGGATGCCATTGAGGGTATTACCCATTCCATTTGTACTATGGAGTTTGAGGATCATCGGCCATTGTATGATTGGGTGGTAAAAGAAGCGGGCTTTACAGTTACCCCACCTCACCAGATTGAATTTGCCCGTCTTGGTCTAACCAATACGGTTATGAGTAAAAGAAAGCTGCGTGCCTTGGTGGAAGAGGGACTTGTAGACGGCTGGGATGACCCTCGTATGCCAACCATCAGCGGTTTGCGCCGCAGAGGCTATACACCGGAAGCAATTCGTGACTTTTGCGAACGAATCGGCGTTTCCAAAGCCAACAGCATGGTGGACAGCGGTCTTTTGGAATACTGTATCCGAGATGATTTAAAGGGAAAAGCAAAGGTTGTAATGGCTGTACTGGATCCTGTGAAGCTTGTGATAACTAACTACCCTGAAGGACAGGTTGAGATGATGGAGTTGGAAAATAATCCTGAAAATCCCGAGCTGGGTAGCAGACAGGTGCCTTTTTCCAGAGAGTTATATATTGAACGGGATGACTTTATGGAAGAACCAGTGAAAAAATTCTTCCGTTTGGCACCGGGCAAAGAGGTTCGTCTAAAAGGCGCTTATTTTGTAACCTGTACGGATTTTGTCAAAGACGAGAAGGGCAATATCACAGAGATTCATTGCACCTATGACCCTGCTACAAGAAGCGGCTCAGGTTTTGAGGGGCGGAAGGTAAAGGGTACACTGCATTGGGTAAGCACTGCCTATTGTGTTAAAACAACGGCCAGATTATATGACTATATGATGCTGGATAATCCAGAGGATCCCAACGGAGATATGATTATGAACCCGAACTCTTTGGTGGTCAAAGAAAACTGTTTTGTGGAGCCATCTATTCGGGATGCGAAACCTGAGGATAAAGTTCAGTTTATGCGCAACGGATATTTCTGTGTAGATAGTAGAGATTCTAAAGAGAATGCCCTTGTATTCAATAGGATTGTTGCCTTAAAAAGCTCTTTTAAGATAAAATAAAACGAAGAAACGGGGAGCAGATTTCTTGCTTCCTGTTTTTTATTTTTATAAAAACGAAAAAAGGATAGGTGCAACGGAAAAAGGGATAATCTAAGAAATTTATCTTGCAATCGGCCTGATTCATAGTAAAATGTTTCTATAAGAACATGATGGGAGCGGAAATGAGGAGAATAACATAAGAGAAAAACTCAAAGAAAGCAAGCGTATTGTAATCAAGGTGGGAACCTCCACCATTACATATCCCAACGGAAAGCTCAATCTAAAACGGATTGAAAAACTGGCTTGGGTACTTTCCGATTTGCAGAATCAAGACAAAGAAGTCGTACTGGTGAGTTCCGGTGCCATTGGCATAGGTTCGGTGCGTTTGGCTTTTGCAGAACGTCCCAAGGAAACCAGAAAAAAACAGGCTGCCGCTGCTGTAGGACAGGCGGTTTTGATGCAGATCTATCAGAACTTTTTCAATGAATATAACCAGACGGTAGCCCAGGTTCTTCTGACAAAGGATGTTGTGAGCAGTGACGAGCGGAGAATCAATACACAAAATACGTTTGAAACGCTCCTTGAAATGGGGGTTATTCCGATTGTCAATGCCAATGACACAGTTTCTACTGAGGAGATTGAATTTAGTGATAACGATAGGCTTTCCGCTTTGGTGGCAAGGCTGATTCACGCAGATGTACTTATGCTTTTGACGGACATTGATGCTCTTTATGACAGTGACCCCAAAGAAAATCCTCATGCCAAACGAATTTCTTATGTGGAGAGAGTGACTGATGAGATTGAAAAAATGGCAGGAAAGAAAGGCTCTGAATTTAGCGTAGGTGGTATGGAAACAAAGCTGCAGGCGGCTAAAATGTGTCAGAATGCAGGGGTTTCTATGGTTATTGCTTTAGGAGAAGACCCCACAGTCATTCACCATATTTTAGAAGGTGAGGATTTGGGTACTTGCTTTGGCAACATGGAATAAGATAGAAATGAAGTCCTTTTACAGTTTATGGACAAAACTATTTAAAATTATGGGCAGACTATGAAATAATATACAAAACCGATACACTGTGAAGTCTTGTTTCTAAAATTGTATTTTTATGGTAAGATAGAAAAAGAATGATAGAAAAGTGCCAAAGGAAGTTTTTAGTGCAAAACTGAAAAATAGAAGAGAATGAAAGGAGCAAGGCTATGAGTTTTTGTCCGAATTGCGGAAGAAAAATAATGGATGAATCTTTGGGATGCCCTTTATGCGGTGTGAAAAATAATGTGGAAATCCGGCAGACTGACAATGTGTCAGGTGAATATGGCGGAAATGAAAGAAAAGAAGGGATACAGGGAGAAAGTGGAACTCTGACTTCGGTTTCCGGTACAAAAAACGGCAGGAGTTATTCCAGCGACGGAAGTGACAAATATGATGTCCCAAGGAACTATGACAGCCATGAGGAGGAGGAAAGGGACCTGCCCACGGTTTTGAAAGTGATATTGCTTGTCCTGATTGTTGTTGTGGGCGGTTTTGGTGCGATTGTTGGTATCATCGGTGGACTTGTACTGATGAAGAGTCCTTTTGAGAATTATCGGAAATTTGGGAAAACGATGTTGATTGTCAGCCTTGTGATGCTGATTTTAGGCATTGTATGCTTTGGTGCTATGGGGTTATTGGGTGCAGCATCCTACATTACAAACTTTTGATGGAGAAATTTTTTGCGTTGATTGGCAGCGCTATTTGTCATCAAATACCCCAGCGAACCCTGCGAATAGACGGGCGTGTTTTGCCCCTTTGTGCCCGTTGTACCGGTATCCATATGGGGATTGCTATTGGTTTTCTTTATTTTTTTTGTAAAAAAAGACTGAAGGGGAACAGCCTTCTGGATGATATTTCGGTGGCAATCGCTGTATTGTCTTTTCTACCATTTATGGTGGATGGTGTAGGCAGTTATCTGGGATTGTGGCAGAGTAATCATTTTTTGCGTATCACTTCCGGTGCGTTGGCTGGGTATGGATTGCCCTATTTTTTTATTCTTTTGCTCCATTTCGAAATAAAAGGGGAAAATAATAAGCCCATTTATACAGGTGTAAAAGAGCAGATAGGACTTCTTTTGGTAAGTCTTATGGCGGCAGTTTCTATTTATTTTGGCGGTTTTGGGCTTTACTTTGTTATAGCCATAATGACCAGTTTTGGCGTAATTTGTTTTTACAGCGGGTTTTGGGCTCTTTTACTTTCCCTTATCTTTGGGAAAAGGCTTGGGGACAAGAAGTGTTTGGGAGTTTCTGTTATTCTGGCTGTGGCGTTATTATTATTTATTTCATTGGGGATTCGAACATGAAAAAAGAACTGCGGAAAGAAATATTAAAAAAAAGAAGTTCTATATCTTTGGAAGAAAAAAAAGAAAAAAGTAATGCGATGATAGGTCGTATTTTAAAAAGCGAGGCTTATGGCAAGGCAAAAAGGGTGTTTTCCTATGTCAATATTGGCTTTGAAGCGGAAACCATCCCTATTTTGGAGCAGGCATGGAAGGACGGCAAGGCAGTGGCTGTGCCTGTGGCGAAACAAAACAGAGAAATGTATTTTGTGGAAATAAAAAGTCTTGGAGAATTGAAACCGACGAAGTTTGGTGTTCTCGAACCCGAGAGAAGCAAAGAGTGGGAAGTAATTCCACAAAAAGACGATTTGTTTCTGGTACCCGGTTCTGTTTTTGATACAAAGGGGAACAGATTTGGCTATGGCGGTGGATATTATGATACCTATTTTGAAAGGCATCATGGGTTTACAAAAATCGGGCTGGCTTTTGAGCTTCAGGTTAGGGAGGAAAGTCTGCCTGTGGAGGCCTTTGATAAACCTATGGATTATATTGTGACAGAGAAGCGTTGGATAGGAGGAAACAAAAATGAGTGGTTTGATTGAATTAGGCCAAATGGCAAAGGAAGCCTCTTTCGCTTTGGCGAAGCTTTCGGCACCAGAAAAGAATAGGGCATTGAAACATGCAGCGGAAGCTTTGGTTCGCTCTATGGATGAGATTCTAGAGGCTAACAAAAAGGATGTAACCCTGGCTGTGGAAAGTGGGATTAAGGGAGCCTTTATCGATAGGTTGACACTGA
>CAZCDP010000116.1:0-217 GCA_964497675.1 uncultured Candidatus Epulonipiscium sp. | reverse complement strand
GAGAAGTGCTTTCCATGAAAACATTGGATAATGGTTTGGTGATTGGTCAAAAGCGAGTGCCTATGGGGGTTATTGGTATTATTTTTGAAGCACGGCCAAATGTAACTTCGGATGCGTTTGGTTTATGCTTGAAAGCGGGAAGTGCCGTCATTCTTCGTGGTGGGAAAGAAGCCATTCACTCCAATACTACGGTTGTGGATATTTTTAGAGAATCTTT
>CAZCDP010000115.1:0-4927 GCA_964497675.1 uncultured Candidatus Epulonipiscium sp. | reverse complement strand
CAGCGGCTTATGACTACAAGCAATATACGGCGGCTGATGTCAGACGGGCGCTGAGTCAAGACAGTGTATCGGTGGAAGATTTGGTGGCATTGCTTTCTCCTGTGGCATTTCCCTTTTTAGAAGAAATGGCACATAGGGCAAGGCTGGAAACAGGAAAGCATTTCGGCTCTACCATTTGTATGTTTACGCCTTTATATATTGCCAATTATTGCGAAAATTACTGTGTATACTGTGGCTTTAACTGTCATAATAAAATCCATAGAGGAAAACTGACAATGGAAGAAATGGAACATGAAATGAGCGTGATCGCAAAGACAGGTTTGCGGGAGATTTTACTTTTGACAGGAGAATCCAGAAGCAAATCTGATGTAACTTATATCGGCGAAGCAGTGAAGCTGGCAAAAAAATATTTTTCTACGATTGGTATTGAAATTTACCCCTTAAATTCTGATGAATATGCTTATCTTCGTCAGTGTGGTGCGGATTTTGTCAGCGTTTATCAAGAAACTTACAACCCTGACCGTTATGAGGAACTGCATCTTAGCGGACCAAAACGGATTTTCCCTTATCGGTTCTATGCTCAGGAACGGGCTTTGTTGGGCGGTATGCGGGGTGTTGCTTTCGGCTCACTTCTAGGACTGGGTGATTTTAGAAAAGATGCCTTAGCGGCAGGTCTTCACGCTTATTTGATTCAGAAAAAATATCCTCATGCAGAAGTTTCTTTTTCGCTGCCAAGACTACGGCCTTATATCAATAACGAAGACAACAACTCTAATGATGTTCATGAGCCTCAGCTTTTGCAGGTTATGTTGGCATATCGTATTTTCATGCCTTTTGCAGGTATTACCATTTCTACCCGTGAGAGAGCAGGCTTCCGTGACAATGTAATTGGTATGGCGGCTACAAAGATTTCAGCCGGTGTTAAGGTTGGGGTAGGCGGCCATGATGAGGATGCCAAAGGCGATGAGCAGTTTGAAATTTCTGACCCAAGAGGTGTTGCGGAAGTGCGTCAGATGATACAAAATCGGGGATTACAGCCTGTCTATACGGACTATATCAACATCTAAGAGGAGCGGATACCATGATACTTTCTGTGACAAATCGTTTGCTTTGTAAAGAAGATTTTCTAAAACGACTGGAACGGATTGCAAAGGCAAAGCCGTCTGGCATCATCCTTCGGGAAAAAGACCTTTCACCACAGGAATATGAAAAATTGGCAAAGAAGTGCCTTGAGATTTGTAAAAAATATGAAGTACCGCTTATTATCCATTCCTTTGTAGAAGCAGCGGAAACATTGGGAGTGGTAAGGATACAGCTTTCCATGGCGGATTTTTTGAAAAAGCACAGCGAACTGAATGATTTTTCCTGTGTTGGGGTATCTGTTCATTCTGTCAAGGAGGCAAAACAGGCGGAGCAGTTGGGGGCAAATTATCTGATTGCAGGGCATATTTATGCCACAGACTGCAAAAAAGACCTTCCTCCCCGAGGGCTCAATTTTTTGAATGAAGTCTGTAACGCTGTTGCAATTCCTGTGTTTGCTATCGGAGGTATTCGGGAACATTGCGTTACGGAGGTGAGAAAAAATGGCGCATCAGGTGTTTGTGTCATGTCACAGCTTATGATTTGTGATAATCCCGAAGAAAAGGTAACAGCTTATTACAATTATTTTTTACGATAAAATTAAAGCCTTATGTTGTTTTAAAAGACAGCATAGGGCTTTTGAACTATTAGAAGAAAAAGAAGAAATGGAACAGGAAAATATGATAAGGACTCTTGAAGGAAATCAGAAAAAAGTGTATTATAGGAAATAAAAGAATGATAGAAATAGGAGTGGAAAACATGGACAAGCTAACTTTAATCATTTCCTGCGTGGAGTATTACAGTCATATTAGGATGGTGCCAGGCAATAAGGTATTTGCCTATTTTTTGAAAGACGGCGTTATTGACGTGATAGAAAGTACTTATGAAATTTCTAACGAAACAAATCTGGATTTTTATATGTCGATTATTGATGGGTATCTGGAGAATGTGACAGACCCGGAAGTAGGCGATTGTAAACGATTTGAAGAACGCAAAGGGGTACTTCCAGAAATCGTAAAGAAGATTCAGGAAAAATATGGTGTAAATGAGTTGGAAGCCCTTGAACTCTTTTATCTGTCTAATACAGGTGTACAATTTTCTGATGACAATACAGGATTGTTTGAAAAAAATGCAGAGGAAATTTTTGCGTTGTTAGTACAGGAAAAAGAAGCAGAAAAATAAAAACAGAAATTGTGATTTACTGCCTTTCGAGGTAGTGATACAAAATAGGAAAGGACTGATTTTTGGGGGATGTTGCCCTATGAAAGAAATCGGTCTTTTTCTGACTGCGGACGGAGCCTTCCTTGACAAGCGTTCCGTTTTTTTTTATACTTGATACGAGGAAAAGGCAGATTTTTCAAGGGAAAGAGGAACCTGTATGAATGTTTCAAAAACGGTTGGATTTCAAAAGAAAGAAAAATTAAGAAAAGGGTTCACAACAGGTTCCTGTGCGGCGGCAGCAGCAAAGGCAGCGGCTTTTATGCTGCTTTTTGGTGGTGAAACAAAAGAAATTTCCATCTTGACACCCAAAGGCATTTCCTTGCAGCTATCGGTATTGGACATTACCAAGGGGGCTGACTGGGTTTCCTGTGCCATCAGAAAAGACAGCGGAGATGACCCTGATGTGACCAATGGTGTTCTTGTTTATGCCAAGGTGGAAAAAATCGAAGAAGGCATTGTCATTGATGGCGGCGAGGGCGTAGGCCGTGTGACTAAAAAAGGGCTGGAACAGCCCGTGGGTGCGGCGGCGATTAACCACGTTCCCAGAGAAATGATAGCAAAGGGTGCAGAGGAAATTTGTCGTGAACTTGGTTATACAGGAGGGCTTCAGATAACGATTTCCGTACCAAAGGGTAGAGAATTGGCAAAAAAAACTTTTAACCCAAGACTGGGTATAGAAGGTGGAATTTCGATTTTGGGTACCAGTGGTATTGTGGAACCCATGAGTGAACAGGCTATTGTGGATAGCATCGCTGTGGAAATGAAGATGAAGGTTGCCAACGGGGCGGAGTATTTGATATTAACACCGGGAAATTACGGACAGGCTTTTTTGAAGAATACCATGGATATTGATTTAGAGAATGCTGTAAAAGTCAGCAATTTTGTGGGAAATAGTCTGGATATTGCCTCTGAATTGGGGCTTCGGGGTGTAGTACTTGTGGGGCATATCGGAAAATTTATCAAGCTGGCAGGTGGGATTATGCAGACACATTCCCGAAATGCCGACTGTCGTTTGGAGCTTTTGGGAATACACGCCGCACTTTCCGGTGCGGAGTGGGAAATCCTTCGGGAAGTCATGGCTTCTGTTACGACGGAACAGGCCCTTGCCATTCTGAAACAGAAAGATTTATTAGAAAAAACCATGACATCTGTTATGGAAAAAATAGAGTACTATGTCAAAATGCGAGGAGGAGAGCAGATGGAAACAGGAGTGGTTTTATTTTCTGAAACCTTTGGCATTTTGGGTGAAACGAAAAATGTTTCGGCGATTTTGGAGAAGATTAAGGGAAAGGGGGAATAGTCTGTGGTACATTTTGTGGGTGCAGGTTCTGGTGCTAAAGATTTAATTACAGTGCGGGGAAAAAATCTTCTGGAAGAAGCGGAGGTTGTAATTTATGCAGGTTCTCTGGTGAATCCGGAGCTTTTGGAGTACACTTCGGCAGACTGTACGATTTATAATAGTGCAAAAATGACGCTGGAAGAAGTCATTGAGGTGATGGTATCTAATCAAGAAAAAAAAGTTGTCCGTCTGCATACGGGGGATCCCTGTATTTATGGAGCCATACGAGAACAGATGGATTTGTTGGAGGAACAGGGAATCTTATATGATGTGTGTCCCGGTGTCAGTTCCTTCTGTGGTGCGGCTTCTGCTTTAAAAGCAGAATATACACTGCCCGATGTTTCTCAGTCGGTTATCATTACCCGTATGGCAGGGAAAACGCCTGTTCCTGAAAAAGAGGATATTTCCCTTTTTGCGGCACATCAGGCAACCATGGTTATATTTTTAAGTACGGGATTGCTGAAAGAATTGGAAACAAAGCTGATGGACGGAGGCTATGCTCAAGATACCCCTGCGGCTATCGTATATAAAGCCACATGGGAAGATGAAAAGGTGGTGCGGTGTACTGTTTCCACCCTCTTTGCATCGGCAAAGGAAAATGATATTACAAAAACGGCTCTTATTTTAGTAGGGAATTTTTTAGGCAGAACCTATGAACGTTCTCTGCTTTATGACCCTTCCTTTACAACGGCGTTCAGAAAGGCGAAAATATGAGGCTTGCAATCATTTGTTTTACCCGAAAGGGTGCGGCGCTCTGCCGAAAAATCATGAAAAAAATGGAAAAAACTTCGTATCAATGGGAAGGTTATTCTGCAAAGGAAGTAACAGGTCTGACCTTCGTTGCAAGCCTATCTCAATGGATGACGGAGGTTTTTGAAAAAACAGATGGAATTGTGTTTATCGGTGCTTGTGGCATTGCTGTTCGGACGGTGGCTCCTTTTATAAAAGACAAGATGACAGACCCCGCAGTGGTGGTTCTGGATGAAGGGGGAAATTTTGTAATTTCCCTGTTGTCAGGACATATGGGCGGTGCAAACGCCTTAGCTATGGAATTGGCGAAAATAGTAGGTGCAACGCCTGTTATCACTACCGCAACGGATGTGAATAATAGGTTTGCAGTGGATGTCTGGGCAAAAAAACAGGATATGTGGATAGGAAGTATGACAGCGGCAAAACATATTTCAGCGGCGGTGCTGGAGGGTAATCAAATCGGGGTAAAAAGTGATTTCCCTGTGGGGAATCTTCCCGAAGGGTTTACAGAAACGAATGATTGCAATCTAGGCATTT
>CAZCDP010000114.1:0-5048 GCA_964497675.1 uncultured Candidatus Epulonipiscium sp. | reverse complement strand
TGGGTTGTGATTATGTTTCTTCACTGTTCAGTTTTCAAGGATCAATTTTATTGTTTTTCGTCATTTTTACCTCGCATTTTACTGTGTCGGCAAGAAAAATTATAACATCTTTGTTGCTTTTTGTCAAGAACTTTTTAAATATTTTTTACTATTTTCGTCTTGATGCGATTTTAAAATTGTGCATTATTACCGTGATGTTACTTACATTTTCGCAGTCACAAGTACATATTATACACTTAATTTTCACTTTGTCAACTGTTTTTTATTTTTTTTCATAAGTTTTTTTAACAGCTGTTTCGTGAAAAATGTCGAAAGTCATTTGAAATCTTATTATTTCCTCTTTTTTCGACTACCTTTTGACAGGCACGTGTTACATAATACCACGCTTTTTTGTGTTTGGCAAGCATTATTTTACGTTTTTTTAACTTTTTATTTTTCTCCCTTGATTTGGTGACTCCTTAATGTAGAATAACTCCTTTTCGGAGTTGAGAACCGAAAAGGAGCTATTCCCTCATTACCTATTTATCCTTCGTTTATCTTGTTGTTTTGTTAGACTGTTTATTTGTTTTATCTGTCTTTTTTCCTGTGTCTAAGCTGTACTCTTCCGCGAATTCTGTTCTGCTGGTACTTTTCTGAGAATTCTTTTCTGCTGGTTTGTTTGTAGTTTTGTTTGTAGTTTTGTCCATAATCAATTCCTCCCTTCGTTTCATGTTACAAAGAATTTTCCATTCTATGCAAAACCCTTTGCCTTAATTAGTATTGTAAATTTCGTTTTTTTTATTCATTGAAACAATTTTTTTTGCTTTTTTTCAGCCAAAAATTTGAGCATAAAAGCAATCTATTCTCTAGCGAAACATTTTTCTTCTAAATATCGCTTTTTGTATTTGATACCGGCATAATTCAAAACCCTTCGGTATATCGAAAAATTACTGATACTCCCTATCACGCCCACAACCGGTAATCCCTGAATAAACTTAGCCAACAGCATGGCATCCGACAAAACAGCAGATGTTTTTTTGATTTCCTCTGAAAAATCATAATGCAACTCCAAACCTTCTTCCAATTCTTCTGACATCCTTTCCACCGCATCATCGCAATCCAGCTTTCCCTTCTCCTCACACAAGGCAGCCCGAATAATCAAAAGAATCCATACTTTTTCTTTTTCTTCCTTATAATTGAATCCATAACTTAATGCTGTTTCATAAAGTCCCTTCAGCAGCAAAGAAAGAAATATCGGAATATCCGGAATCCCAATACCCAAAAGTCCAAGACTAGCACCTTCCACTGTAGAAATGCAGGAATTGATCCATTTACTCCTCTTTGCTCTGCGGTCTATTTTTCTAATTGCTTTTTTTGTGACCTTTTGCTCCAATGCATAGTTGTTGATATTGTATTCCAAAGAAATCTTTTCCTTATTATAGGTTTTTTCAATCAATCCAGAGCCCTTTTCGAAAACCAGAAAAAAACCTTTGTAAAAAGCAGTATCCAGAGTATCCTTCAGCCCTTTCGGTATTTTGTTTTCTACTTTTCCTGCCAACTGTGCAACCATGCCGTCCTCTTGTGATTTTTCTTTTATACATAATAGCTTTTGTTCATTCTTTTCCAATCGCCGCAATTCCTTTACCAAAATCTTATTCATAGAACCACCTTCGCCCCTAATTTATTCTTTCAAAGAATACTCGCTTTTTCAGCGTATTAATAAAGCCACTGGATACAGCCTTTGTTTACACCCCCTGCCGGTTCCACCTCCAAACCAACATCATGAGGACTTTACCCCGTCATATAACGGCAAACTGCCTTTTCCTTGTAAATTCAGACTTGTCTAATTTCTCAATCAAAGTTTTTTTGTCTTGCTTTTTTAAAAAACCTTTAGCATAAGTAAGCCCACGGTTTTATATGTCTTTTGACAGTCTGTACTCACTTTTTTGATCGTTGCCCTTAATATAGGAAAGACTTTTGTTTTTCGGTAAATAAAACAAGGATTGCCGGCAAATAAGCACAACAACCCTAGTTTCTTGATTTTAGAATTTTCGGGATTTTCTGCCCCGCTAGTTTTATTTCTCTGGTCCTTCATCCTTTTTAAATAAGTTAGTCAAGTCTGTTTTGCCCACATTGTTCTTCATGTTGGTATCAGCGCCTACGTTCTGGATTTTGTAATAATCCATAACGCCAAGATTCCCGCTGCGTAATGCTTCAGCCATAGCCATAGGCACCTGTGCCTCCGCTTCAACAACTTTGGCATTCATTCGTTCTACTTCCGCCTTCATTTCCTGTTCCATAGCAATAGCTGTAGCACGTCTTTCCTCCGCTTTAGCCTGAGCAATTTGTTTGTCAGCCTCTGCCTGCTGAATCTGGAGATGGGCACCAATGTTTCTGCCAATATCCACATCGGCAATATCAATAGATAAAATTTCAAAAGCCGTACCGCTGTCAAGCCCTTTTCCCAGTACTGTTCTGGAAATAGAATCGGGATTTTCCAAAACACTCTTATGACTTTGAGAAGAACCAACAGTTGTAACAATGCCCTCGCCAACTCTGGCTATAATCGTTTCTTCCCCTGCGCCGCCGACCAATCTGCTTAAATTGGTACGAACCGTAACTTTTGCGATTACCTTGACCTCAATACCATTCACAGCAACAGCAGAAATCCAAGGCGTTTCAATAATTTTTGGTGTAACACTCATTTTTACCGCCTCAAAAACATTTCTGCCCGCCAAATCAATAGCAGCCGCCTTTTCAAAGGACAAATCAAGGTTTGCCCGATGTGCTGCAATCAGAGCGTCAACAACGTTGTCTACCCGTCCACCGGAAAGCAGATGGGATTCCAGCTGATTGGCATTCACGTTCATACCCGCCTTTTGTGCTTTGATAAGTGGGCGAATGATTCTGTCTGCACGAACCCTTCTAAGCCGCATACCAACCAAGGAGAAAATACTCACTTTCACCCCAGCTGAAACTGCCGAAATCCAAAGACCAATGGGTACAAAGGTCAAAAATATGCCCACCACTACAAGAAGCAAAATAATGATAATGACTACAGGAAAAATATTTAATCCATAAGAATAATCGTACATCTAATCCCTCCTTTATCTAATCTGTTACACTTCTTTTACCACTACATTTTTTCCGCTGATTTGTATAACTCTGACCGTTCTATTTTTTTCGACGTATTCCCCTTTGGAAAAAACATCAATGACCTTACCTCCAAACTCCGCCTTACCATATGGCTTCAAAGGTGTCAGTGTCACGCCTTCCTTGTCCAGTAAACCACTGATGGTGCTTTCGTCAAAATCTTTTGCCTCCATCTTATCTGTCAAAACGAATTTCTTATATATATTTGTTGTTTTGACCAACCTGATAAACAGGAGTACCAGAACAATCAGCACAGCTACTGTGACAATAAAAGCTGCCGTTCCATATTCAAAGGCAATTATCAGCGTGGAAATAAATAACGCAATGACTCCCAGAATACCAAAAATACCAAAACCGG
Source organism: uncultured Candidatus Epulonipiscium sp. (assembly GCA_964497675.1). Lineage (GTDB taxonomy): Bacteria > Bacillota > Clostridia > Lachnospirales > Anaerotignaceae > CAZCDP01. The sequence continues at coordinate 1,558 of CAZCDP010000114.1, read as the reverse complement.
GAATCAAAACCTCTGCTATTACCAGCATAAGACCTATAACTGCTAATATTAAAATCCATGGTAACATAGTATTCCCCCCATTCTTAAAAAACAATCATCACTTTTCAAATAGATCTCCTTTTGCAAAAGCTTTGGCAAAATAAGTGATTATCATATCCGCTCCGGCTCTCTTGATTGAAACAAGACTCTCCATAGCGACTTTTTTCCCATTCACCCAGCCCATTTTTTCTGCCGCCTTAATCATAGCATATTCACCGCTGACCTGATAGGAACATACGGGAACACAAACCCTTTGTTTTACCTGATAAAGCACATCCAGATAAGGCATCGCCGGCTTCACCATCACAATATCTGCTCCCTCATCTAAATCAGAAAGAACTTCCTTCATGGCTTCCCTGCTATTCGCCGGATCCATCTGATAGCTTTTGCGGTCGCCGAACTGTGGCGCAGAACCTGCCGCTTCCCGAAAAGGACCATAAAAAGAGGAACAGTATTTTGCACTGTATGCCATAATAGGTACGTTACTATAACCCTTTTTGTCTAATTCCTCACGTATATATTTTACCCGTCCATCCATCATATCCGATGGTGCAATCATATCTGCCCCGGCTTTTGCGTAGGAAACAGCCGCCTTTGCCAAGAGAGGTAATGTCTTATCGTTATCCACATAGCCCTTTTCCACTACACCGCAATGTCCATGGCTTGTATATTCACAAAGACATACATCGGCAATCATATAAAGCTCTGGAAATTCTTCCTTTAATGCAGAAATAGCCTTTGAAACAATATTCCCTTCACAATAGGCGGAAGTTCCCATTTCATCCTTATCATCGGGTACACCGAAAAGTATCACAGCACGGATACCGAGTTCTGTCAGCTCCTCAGCTTCCTTTAATAACATATCCACAGAAAAACGATAATTGTCAGGCATAGATGTTATTTCTTCTCGTATATTTTCCCCCTCTACTACAAAAAGGGGATAAATCAAATCATCCACCGATACCGAAGTTTCCCGTACCAAGCTTCTGATTGCTTTATTATATCTCAATCTCCTATAACGCAAGCTATTCACTCCTTTATTTTTTCATCATACCATATAAATGTCCGCCCTACAATGAATTCATACAACTGTAAGAAAGCTGTAATCTATTGATTATCCCGAGAAAAAACTGCTTTTATTGCCTTTGCTAATCCTGCCCCCGTTGCTATTTTCCCTTCAGCCGCAACAGAAAGTCCTGCCTGCCGAATGGTATCGGATGTCATTGGCCCTATGGAGCATAGTTTTGCCCCACCAATTTTCCCTTCTGTGATTTTGAAAAAATTGGTCACTTGGGAAGAACTGAAAAAACCAATGGCATCAAAGGTTTCTTCCGTCATTTCTTCCAATAATGTTCCGTTTTTCGGCAAACGATTGGAATAAGCGGTAACCCGTTGAAAAGCCGCCCCGATTTCTTTTGCCCTGATTTCTAGGGTATCCCCTGCCAGTTCAGAAGCAGGAAACAAAATACTATCCTTTTCCGAAATAAAGTCAGCCATTTCCTCTGCAGCCTGCACACTG
>CAZCDP010000113.1:0-5114 GCA_964497675.1 uncultured Candidatus Epulonipiscium sp. | reverse complement strand
GCTCCCGGAACCAGGGAAACAGACCTTCTGGACCCCGTTAACGCGGCGGAACGGATTCACGCTGTAGTACTGTCCGGCGGCTCTGCATTCGGGCTGGATGCGGCAGGCGGCGTTATGAAATACCTGGAAGAGCATGGTATTGGCTTTGACGTAGGCTTTACCAAGGTTCCTATTGTACCACAGGCTGTTCTGTTCGATCTGGGCTACGGTGATTGTTTTGTGCGTCCAGATGCGGCAATGGGTTATGAAGCTTGCGAAAATGCCAATACGCAGTCTATGAAAGAAGGTAGTTACGGCGCAGGATGTGGTGCTACTGTTGGGAAATTGTACAATATGGAGCGATGTTGTAAAAGCGGCATCGGCTGCTGGTCTGAAAGCACTGCCAATGGCATCACTGTAGCGGCAATTATTGCAGTCAATGCGTTTGGTGATGTTTATGAAAATGGAAAAATCATTGCCGGTACAACCAATATGGAACAAACAGAATTTATCAATACAGAAGAAGGGGTTCTGAAAATGGGTGCTTCTCCTGCTTTTCATGGACAAAATACCACCATAGGTATCATTGCTACAAATGCCAAACTGACCAAAGCAGAGGCAAAAAAAGTCGCAGGAATGGGACATGATGGTCTTGCTCGCGCTATCCGTCCCATCCATACCACATTGGACGGTGACACCCTGTTCTGCCTTTCTACAGAGGAGATTGCTTTAGAAACCTCACCTGTTGACCTAGTAGGCATTATGGCAGCCAGAGTAGTGGAACAAGCTATCATTCGCGCTGTAAAAACAGCAAAATAAAGAAAAAACCCAAGAAAAAACATTTCTTTACCCTATTTCCCAATAATCGGAAAAGCCTATGGGCTAAAAATCACTGGAAAGTTTGAGTATAAAGGCAGCCAATCAAAGAATAAAAGGAAAATTTATTTCGTACCAATAGGCTGCACACTAGAGAGCTTTTGTGCAAAAAGGCTGGTTTCATGGGATATAATCCCTTAAAGCCAGCCTTTTATATATAATATAAAATCACAGATTTTTTTGCTGCCAAAGGAGTATTTCTTGTTGTCAAGCAACCTAATTAAATGTTGCTGTCATCGTTTCGGGATTCCATTTGATTTTACTGTCGTTTAACTGTAAGGCATAGCCCAAATCCCTTATAGGAAGAAAGGCTCTTCCGTTTTTCAGTTCTACTTTGCCTTGCAACGGTGTCAGAACACCATTTAGATTCATATATTTACTTCCTGCTTTCATAGAAATGATTCTACTTCTCATAAAAATAGTGATTTCCTTTGTACTATCATCCCATTTTACTGTGGCTTTATCAGATAAAGCTTCTACAATGGCACGAATTGAAAGCATAACCCGACCTTCTGTTATGTACGGCGTTTCCGTGACAATGCTCTTATCATTGACCTGCATTTCATTCTTTCCCACAGTAACAGAAAGTCGCTCCGTATATTCTTCTGGTTTTTTCGGTGTCCCAAGCGTCACGAAATTTTCCATCATTGTAACATAAGATGTACTAAATTTATCTGACTTGTCCTGACTGTCATATAGATCGGCAAACAAATTATTCGGATAGTTCTCTCCGCCTTCTGTAATCATTCTCAGGCTATAAGTACCATCCGGCAGGGAACTTTCTAAAAATAAGGCAATTTTTTTGATTTTGATTTCTGAAGGCACCGTACTTTCTTTTTCCACGGTAATTTTCAGAATATCACCATCAGTCTGTACTTCTTTTAGCTGAATATCTCCTTTTGTTACTTCCGCTTTTATACCCTTTTCAAAACGAAGATGTTCTGCCTGTAAGTAAATAGTTTTTCCTTTTTTAAATAATCCAGGTGCCGCTTCTGTCAAAACAATATCCTTTATTGCTACATTTCGTTCACCAACTTGTAACAGGTTTCCACCTGCTTCCCCTACTGTAGTTTCCTGTTTCGTTTCTTTTCCGTAAACCAGTCCTGAAAAAGAAGTAAAAAATATTGCTATCGTCAATAACAATGCTACTTTTTGCATATATTCCCTCCTGTAATCTTTTTTCTGTTTTAAAATGCAAACCATAGACGCAATCACTTATTTTCCCATATTCATTTTAGTTTTGTACTTTTTATAATGAAGTCCTTGAATTTCTGTACTGCCGGTGGCAAATATCTGTTTTTCACATAGGCAAGATAGACCTGACGTTTGAAATAAGATGCTTCAAATTCCAGTTTCGTTACCTTATAATTGTTGATAGACGGATTATCTGTTATGATTGCTACACCCTGATTTGCCGCAACCAGGCCAGCAATGGAATTGACATCCTCGAATTGACACAATATATTAGGCATAAACTGTGCTTTTACAAACAGGTCATCAATAATACGACGCATACCACTTTCCTTCGTATAACAAATCAAAGGATAGGGGAAAATATCTTTCAACTCTACTTTCTTCCTGCCTGACAGTGGATGATTCTGGGGAACGATTACTACCAACGTTTGTTCATAAACAGGAATAAAATCAATATCCCGTTCCGTTTCCACATGGGAGCAAAAGATTACGTCGTATTTTTCCCGTTTCAGATTATAAATTAGGTTTTTAGTACTACCTTCATAACAAGAAAAAGTTATATTTTGATTATTTTTATCATTTAAAAATGATGCAATCATTTCTGGTACAAAATTGGTACCTACTGATGCCATATAAGCAAGTTCTACATGTCCACCGCCTTCGCTGACAAGCCGTTCAATCTGATTTTTTCCCAATTCCAGATGGCTCAAGGCGTTTTCTACATAAAACAGATAGATTCTACCGTATTTTGTAAGCACTACATTCCTTCCCTGTTTTTCAAACAAAAATGTTCCTAATTCCTGCTCTAGGGCTGAAATGGAATGGCTCAACGTAGGTTGGGAGATGGATAATTTTTCTGCCGCCTTTGTATAATGCTCCAGTTCTGCCAATGTTTTGAAATAATAAAGCTGATTTAAGTTCATTTTATTTCCTCCCTGAAATTCTGTTCCCATTATACCAAATCCATAAAATAAAGCTATAGATAATTAAAAAAAACATTACAATAAAAAAGACCTCGGGTTTTCTGAACTGCCCCAATTTGTACGGACAGCACAAAAATTCCCTTTTCATAATCTTTAATATGTCTGTATCCTCTTGGCATAATAAAACCTCCCATGGTAGTTTTATTTTACCATAGGAGGTCTATTTCTTCTGTTGTCTGTTTTTACTGGACTTGTTCATTCTGCCAGACAGTCTTTTTCATGGAATCCTTACTGTTTTAGAAAATCTTTTAAAAATATTTCCTCACTGATAATAGGAATATTTAATTCCTTAGCTTTTTTATTTTTTGCAGAATTAGAAAAAACATCATTATTAATCAAATACGAGGTTTTTTTTGTAACGCTTGCCGTTACCTTTCCACCCAGACTTTCAATTTTTTCTTGTAGTTCCTTACGATTCTTAAACTGCTTTACATCCCCTGTAATGACAAAGCTGAGGTTTGTAAGCAAACCTTCTCCCTCATTTTCTTCTTTTTCCGGCAGCGTAAAATGAAGTTGTTTTATCACCTCATCCAGCAGGGCCAAATTTGTTTCTTGATGAAAATATTGATAAATGTTATGGGCTATAATTTCGCCGAAACCGTCTATGGCAATCAACTCTTCTTCTGTTACCTCTTTGATACGCTGAAAATCATAGTTTAAATGTTTGCATAGTAATTTTGCATTGCGCAAGCCCACTTGATTAATCCCAAGGGCATAAATAAAATTAGGAAGAGCAATATTTTTTGATTTTTCAATAGAATCCATAAGGTTTTGGAATGATTTTTCTCCAAATCCATCCATTTCTTTGATTTCTGTTTCATATTTCCCCAGTTCAAAAATATCAGTATAGTGATGAATAAATCCACGCTCTATAAATTTTTTTAGTGTTTCCTCCGAAAGTCCCTCCATATTCATGGCATCTCTGGATACAAAGTGAGTTAGTGCCCGTATCCTTTGGGCCTGACAGTTGGGATTTGTACAGTACAAAGCTTTTCCTTCTCGCAGTATACGGATTTCTGTTTCTCCATCGCATACAAAACAGTTTTTTGGTATAGGTACACTGCCGCTTTTTGTCAGGTTCTCCGCAATCTGTGGGATAATCATATTAGCCTTATAAACCGTTATCCTATCACCAATTCCCAATTCCAGTTCTTCCAAAATGCTGACATTATGAACGCTGGCACGACTGACTGTTGACCCTTCCAGTTCCACAGAATCAAAGACAGCAATCGGATTCATCAAACCGGTTCGAGAAGTATTCCACAAAACTTCCCGCAGTGTGGTTTCCGCTATTTCATCTTTCCATTTAAAGGCCATGGAATCTCTGGGGAATTTAGAAGTCCTCCCCAGATTACGACTGTAGGAAAGGCTGTTATAGGTTAGGACAAGACCATCAGAAGCAAAATCATTGGCTTCAATGTTCTTTTCAAAGCTACGGATTTCTTCTTCGATAGTATCCGCTGTCACAACAATATGCTCTACCACATCAAAGCCAAGTTCATCCAACCAATCCAACTGATTCTTTTTTTTATCGCCAAATTCTTTGCCATCTGCTTTTACTAAGGTAAAGGCGTAAAACATAACATTTCGTTTGGCTGCAATTTCACTGTTTAGCTGGCGTACTGTGCCACTGCAAAGATTTCGCGGATTTTTATAAAGTTCGCCTTCCTCTAATTCGTCATTGATTTTTTGAAATTGGGAGTAGGCAATCACACCTTCCCCACGTAACACCAACTCCCCCGAAAAAGAAATTTTCAGTGGGATATTTTTGAACACACGGGCATTATGGGTCACATCTTCCCCCACTTCACCATTGCCTCTTGTAACTGCCTGCACCAGTTCACCGTTGTCATACTTCAAAACAATCGTGAGTCCATCAAGCTTCCATGAAAGGATACCTTCCTTTTCACCCAGCCAATTTTTTAGCTTGGCAGGTTCTTTTGTTTTGTCCAAAGATAATATTTTAGAATCATGTTTGATTTTGACCAGATTACTCAAAACAGTATAGCCCACATTTTGTGTAGGGCTGTTGGCCAAAATTGTGTCGGTTTCCCGTTCCAGCAATACCAATTCATCATAGAG
>CAZCDP010000112.1:0-5141 GCA_964497675.1 uncultured Candidatus Epulonipiscium sp. | reverse complement strand
GAAGAACCAGTTATACCTAAAGAACCAGTTATTCCAGACAAGCCGATTGTGACGGAACAACCGAAAACGGAAAATCAAAAGTTTGACCATGATATTGCATCCTACATAACCAAATATTCCGGCAGTGAAACATTAAACCGAAATTATAATATGCGGCTTGCCTCCAATTCTATCAATGGGGTAATCTTAAAGCCGGGGGAAAGTTTTTCTTATAATGATACCATTTTAGCAAAGAGCCATAAGGGAAGGGATTATAAAGAAGCAGGTATTTTTGCGAACGGAGAGGTTTCCACAGGAATTGGTGGAGGAATCTGTCAGATTTCTTCTACCCTGTATCAAGCTGCTCTTTATTCCGGCATGACCATTACCCAGAGGGCTAATCATTCTATGAGGGTAGGCTATATGCCTGCCGGAAGGGATGCCACTGCATCTTGGGGGAGTATTGATTTAAAGTTTAAAAATCAGTTAAAGGTACCGGTTATGATTGAGTCGGTTATGAAAAACGGAACCATTAAGGTGCGTTTTCTTTCTCAAGGAATTCCCGATATTGGGAAGATAGATGTGACAGTTACCCAAAGAAAGGACGGTGCATATGTTCTGAAACGCATCCGTGATGGGGGGATTGTAGATTATACGGCAGTCAGCATTTATAAGCAGCCAAAAAAATAAAAAATGGAAAACGTTTTAGAGAAAAATTTGAAATTTGTAAAATCTTGATTAAAAAAGGGGAATCGTTTTGCGATTTCCCCTTTTACTTATTCCAGAAATGCCTCATTCACATCATCCATTTGCCGTAATCGGGAGAGAATATAGTCCAAATTATTTAGCTCCGGCGGTAGGGATAAATTGATTTTTATCGCTCGCTCCATCCCTTTTGGGGGCGGGATAATCTCAATATAGTGAATAAACAAATGATAATCCTCCAGACGGTCTTTCACTTTTTCAAGAGCCGAATCCAAATTTTGCATATACACGATGACGGTTTTGCTGGAAGAATGTTTATCCAACACTCTTTTCAGAAACTGGAGTGCGGTAAAAACGATGATTGTCAGTATGATAGCACCAGAATAGAAACCGCTGCCTACTGCCAGACCGATACAGGCCACAGACCAAAGACTGGCGGCTGTGGTAAGCCCTTTTACATGATAACCTTCTTTGATGATGGTGCCTGCCCCAAGAAAACCAATACCGCTGATGACTTGTGCGCCCAGTCTGGTGGGGTCTATAGCAATAGAATTGCCATATCGAAGAAGCAGGTATTCTGAGGTCAGCATGGTTAGGGCAGAGGAAACACCCACGAGAAGATGGGTGCGTATGCCGGCAGGACGGTTGACTTGTTCTCGTTCAAGGCCTATGACACCACTGAGAAAAGTGGTGGTCAAAAGAGCGGCCAGGACCTTTCCGATAAAATGATAATTAAGCGAACTCCCTAAGTGAAGCCATAAATCCTTCATGTTTATCACCTCAAGATTTTCGGTTAAACCGAAAATAAATTCTTTTCTTATCATCATTATATTTCAAAGGCAGAAAAAAGCCAACTGTTTTTATGAATTATGGAAAGCTGTAAACGAAAAAAGAATAAACAAACGGATGTGTATTATACTCATCTATATAGTTCATGGGAACGAGGACAGATAAGAATACAAGTAAGTTGATACTACGTTTTATTCTTAAAGGAGCAAGGTTCTCTGAGGCTTCACCCAAACGTATTAATATAGATAGAAAACTGATTAAATAATGATACGGTATGTCTTATAATTTTTCTTCCGAGGATAAAAGAAGTTTCTTATAGTATATATCTTTGAATTGTTGTATAATGAAATACTAGTAAAATATAGATACAGAATAGATTTGGAGGCATAACATGAGATTTATTAAGGAGTTACGGGAAGGCGAAAGTATTGTTGAGCATTATCTGTGCAAAAGCAGACAGACGATGAAATCCAGAGCCGGGAAGAGCTACCTTTCTTTGAAATTACAAGATAAAACAGGTACGGTGGATGCTAAAGTTTGGGATATGAATAATGATATTAAGAGTTTTGAGGAAAATAATTTTATTAAAATAGAGGCAAATGTTACGGTATATCAAAATGATATACAGCTGAATGTAAAAAAAATCCGCCGAAGCATGGAGGGAGAATACGACCCTGCCGATTACATCCCCTGTTCGGAAAAAAATATTGACGCCATGTATGAGGAGTTTTTGGGTTATATTAAAACGATACAAAGCCCCTATATCAAAAAACTGCTGGAGGAAATTTTTATAAAGGATCCTGTTGTCAGCAAGCGGTTTAAGACCCATTCGGCGGCAAAAAGTATTCATCATGGCTATATGGGCGGATTGGTGGAGCATTCTTTGTCTGTGACACAGATTTGTGATTTTGCAGCCCCTCGGTATAAATATGTGAATCGGGACATCCTCATTGCCTCTGCTATGCTCCATGACGTAGGAAAAGTTCTGGAGCTTTCAGAATTTCCAACAAATGATTACACCGACGACGGTCAGCTTTTGGGACATCTGATTATTGGTGCGGAAATGATTAAGGATGCCGCAGCAAAAATAGATGGGTTTCCAAAACAGTTGGAATCTATCTTAAAACATTGTATGCTTTCTCATCATGGGGAGTATGAATATGGTTCCCCGAAATTGCCGAAAACCATAGAGGCTTTTATTCTGCACTGCGCAGATAATCTGGATGCGAAAACAAAGGTGATTGAAGAAATGTTGGATAATGACAGCACCCAAGGTAATTGGGTAGGTTACCAGAGGATGCTCCAGAGGAATATTAGAAAATCAGATTATTAAAAATAGGAGCTTTTCATGAATAGAGAAACCAAGACCATTTCCGCTTCCGAACTGAATAAGTTTACTTACTGCCCTTTTCAGTGGTATTATGAACGGCTTTATGGACGAAAGGAATTGCGCCGCCTTGCAAGGGAAAGAAACGAAAGACTGCATCTGAAAGATACGACATTCAGTAATCTGCGGCAGGGAGAACTGTACCATCGGAGGGAATATTTCCTTTATCGTCTGAAACGAATTCTGTTGAAATTAGTTCTGGCAGGCGCAGTTCTGGCGGCGGTATATTTTTATGTAAGGATGAAAATCGGTGTTTAATTTTATGACACAAATAATTGCAGAACCAGAATGGACCACAGGCCTATGTGGCGGATTATTTTTATGTTTCATTCTTTTGTGTTTTTGGAAAAAATATAGTTGGAAGATTAAAAAAAGAACGGCAAAACAAGGCGTTCCGGGCTATTCTGTCATTTATGCAGACCAGAAAGCAAAGGGCAGAAAGGAGCAGGATAGTTTTGGAAAGCTGTTGTACTCTGGAAAATATGATATTCAGGGAAAACCTGATTATATTTTCAAAGCACATTTGGGAAATCGGCTGGTTCCTGTGGAAATAAAAAGTGGGTATATTGGCGATGAGGATATGCCCCATCGGGGCGACTTGCTCCAGTTGGCGGCATATTTTCTCATTATCGAAGATGTTTATGGTATAAGACCACGATATGGAAGGCTTATTTATAGCGATTATATGTTTTATGTAAAAAATACAGGGAAATTAAGAAAAGAAGTCCAAGGAACCCTTTTTTCCATGCGTAAAATGCTGGAGGATGGAACAGGCGAGGCTAACAGCAGCTTTGCCCAATGCAGATATTGTCTTTGTAACGGTACAGTCTGTGAGTATTGCAAGGATTACAACAAAGGAAAAGGAGAATAGCATGAATTATGATGTACCCGTAGAAAAAAATAAGACTTATGAAATGGATATAACAGATTTGGGAAATGGTGGCGAGGGAATCGGACGTATCAAAGGGTTTGCGGTTTTTGTGGAAGGTGCTGTTCCTGGAGATTATATTGAAGTGCTGATTATTAAAGTGAAAAATCGGTATGCTTATGGGAAATTAATGAAGATTTTAAAACCATCGGTCTATCGGACACAACCGGTTTGCCCTGTGGCAAAACAGTGCGGAGGATGTCAGCTTCAACACGTTTCTTATGAGGGGCAGCTAGCCTTTAAAACAAAAATTGTGCAGGATGATATGGAACGAATCGGAGGGCTGAAGGATACGACGGTACTTTCGACTATAGGAATGGTGGAACCCTTTCATTATCGGAATAAAGCACAGTTTCCTGTAGGAGAAAAAAATGGTGCATTGCAAATCGGATTTTATGCCAAAAGGAGCCACCATATCGTTGATACAAAAAAGTGTTGGCTTCAGCATACAGTGAATGAAAAAATCATTGAAATCGTTCGCTCTTTTATGGAAGAAGAAAATATCAGGGCTTATTCGGAAAAGTCCCATAAGGGATTGGTTCGTCATATTTTAACACGAGTAGGCTATAGGACAGGCGAAATCATGGTCTGTCTTGTTTTGAATGGGAAAAAATTACCCTTTGCAGAACGGCTCATTGAAAAGCTTCAAAAAGTAGAAGGCATGACCAGCATTGTACTCAATGAAAACAGAAGTCAAACCAATGTGATTTTAGGTGAAAAAATCCAAGTCTTGTGGGGCAGGGGATTTATTACAGATTATATTGGGGACATCAAATTTGAAATATCTCCCCTGTCTTTTTATCAAGTGAATCCTGTGCAGACGAAGGTGCTGTATGAAAAGGCATTGGAGGTTGCTGATTTACAGGGGCACGAAACTGTCCTTGATATTTATTGCGGTATCGGTACCATCTCTCTGTTTTTTGCTCAAAAAGCAAAAAAAGTATTTGGCGTGGAAATTGTACCTGAGGCTATTGCGGATGCCAGACGAAATGCGGAAATCAATGGTATTAAAAACACAGAGTTTTTTGTAGGCGCGGCGGAAGATGTGGTTCCTATGATTTATGAAGAAAAAGGACTGACGGCTGATGTAGTGGTAGTTGACCCGCCGAGAAAGGGCTGTGATGAAGGGGTGCTTCGTACCATAATCAATATGCAGCCTAAAAGATTGGTTTATGTATCTTGCGACCCAGCTACCTTGGCCAGAGATTTAGGGATATTGTGCGACAATGGCTTTGAAGTGAAAATAGTGCAGCCGGTCGACCAGTTTCCGATGACTGTACATGTGGAGACGGTAGTACTGCTTTCCCACAAAAAGCCAGACGGACATATCAACGTAAAAGTTGAGTTTGGCGA
>CAZCDP010000111.1:0-5214 GCA_964497675.1 uncultured Candidatus Epulonipiscium sp. | reverse complement strand
TTGCCCAGTAGGCTACGACGGGAACGCCCGTAACAGCGTCAGAGTGTCGGTGGATTTTTGCCCGCACTTGAAAAGGCTTGTATTGCGAAATACCGGCGAACTAGGGTGGTAACACGAAGTGATGCTTTCGTCCCTATAGATTTTTTCTAGGGGAGGGGGCTTTTTTTATTGCAAAAACATAATTTTTTGCAATAAATGAATGGGGAGCTGATGAAAATGGTTGGAATCAGACCCAAAATACAACAGTGTAAAAAAATGGTGGGGGGTAAAATGGAGCAGACAGATGCAATTATTGTTTTAAAAGATATGAGCAAAAGCTTTCAAACCAAAAACGGAACGGTTCATGCATTGAGTGAAATCAATCTGGAAATCAGCCGAGGTGAAATATTTGGAATTATCGGTATGAGCGGCGCAGGGAAAAGCACATTGGTACGTTGTATTAACTTTTTGGAGAAGCCTACGGGTGGGCAGGTCATATTTGACGGAGATGATTTGACAAAGATGAGCGCCAGAGAACTCCGGGAAGCCAGACGTTCCATGGGTATGATTTTCCAACAGTTTAATCTGCTGATGCAGAGAACAGCCATGGAAAACGTATGTTTCCCGTTGGAAATTGCAGGAGTGAAAAAGGCAGAAGCCAGAAAACGGGCTTCCGAATTGCTAGAAATTGTTGGTCTTGCAGATAGGGAAGACTCTTATCCTTCTCAGCTATCTGGAGGACAAAAACAAAGAGTGGCGATTGCCAGAGCATTGGCCACCAATCCAAAGGTGCTTTTATGTGATGAAGCGACCAGTGCCTTGGACCCCAATACAACAAGAGGGGTTCTGACACTTTTGAAGGACATCAATAAACGGTTGGGAATTACGGTTGTGGTGATTACTCATGAAATGAGCGTTATCGAAGAAATCTGTCAGAGAGTTGCCATTATTGACAACCACCAGATTGCAGAGATAGGCACTGTGGAGGAAATATTTACAGCACCAAAATCAGAAGCGGCCCGACATCTTGTGTATCATGAAGGGAAAAAACGGGAAGCCTTTAGCGGCAACATCACCCGTTGCTGTCGTATCGTATTTGACGGCGGCACTTCCTTTGAGCCGATACTGGGCAATATGATGTTGGAATGTCAGGCTGCAGTGAATATCCTGTATGCCAACACCAGAAACATAGACGGTCAGGCTTATGGGCAGATGATTGTGCAGCTTCCCACAGATGACAGAACAGCAAGTAAAATGCTGGCGTACCTAAGGAGCAGAAATGTGAACTTTGAGGAGGTGGAGTATGTTTAATCAGGGTTTATTGTCTATAATGGAAAAGGGAATGGTGGAAACCTTATATATGACACTTATTTCCACAGTGATGGCTTATGTTGTGGGTATGCCTCTGGGGCTGGCGCTGGTGGCAACAGATAAGGACGGGATTTTCCCCATACCCATTGTAAATTGGATTCTGGGCATGATAATTAATATTTTTCGCTCGATTCCTTTCTTGATTTTGCTGATTTTTATTATGCCGGTAACAAAAATAATCGTAGGCACCATCATCGGCTCCAAGGCAACCATCGTGCCCCTTGTTGTGGCGGCGGCACCTTTTATTGCAAGGCTGGTGGAATCTTCTTTGAAAGAAGTGGACAGAGGCGTTGTGGAAGCGGCAGAATCCATGGGGGCATCTCCCTTTGAGATTGTGTTTAAGGTACTTCTTCCGGAAGCAAAGCCCTCTCTTTTGATTGGCAGTGCCATTGCGGTGACAACCATTTTGAGCTACTCGGCTATGGCTGGTGCCGTAGGCGGCGGTGGTTTGGGTGCTATTGCCATCAATTATGGTTACCATAGATACCAGAAGGATATTATGTTTATTACTGTGATTCTGTTGGTTATCATTGTTCAGGTATTACAGGAATGCGGTATGAAAATTGCCAAGTTATCCGACAAGAGAAATTAAAAGTAAACAAAAAAATAAAGTATAAAATTTTAAAAAAATAAGGAGGAAGAAAACATGAAAAAGAAATTGTTAGCAGTTGTAATTGGCGCAATATTTGTTGCAGGTTTTGCAACAGGATGCGGTAAACCGGCAGAGGAAACACCAGCAGAAGCACCGGCAACAGAAGGCGAAGCAGGGGAAAAGGTTGTATTGAAGGTAGGTGCATCTCCTACTCCGCATGCAGAGATTCTCGAAGCGGCAAAAGAAGTTTTGGCAGATGAGGGCATTGAACTTGAGATTGTGGAATTTACGGACTATATTCAGCCTAACATGGCACTGGACAATAAGGACTTGGATGCGAACTTCTTCCAGCACCTTCCATATTTAGAGAGCTTCAACGAAAGCAACGGCACAAAAATCGTTTCCATCGGTGCCATTCATTACGAACCAATGGGCATTTATGCAGGCAAAACAACAGAACTTTCCGCATTGCCTGACGGTGCAAAAATCGCTGTTCCAAATGACCCTACCAATGAAGCAAGAGCTTTGCTTTTACTGGAAGCACAGGGCTTGATTAAAATTAATCCAGAAGCAGGACTTGCTGCAACTAAGGTTGATATTACAGAAAACCCACATAACTATGAAATCTTTGAAATTGAAGCGGCACAGCTTGCACGTTCCATCAATGACGTAGATATTTCTGTAATCAATGGCAACTTTGCAATGCAGGCAGGCTTGAAGGTAAGCACAGATGCTTTGGCAAAAGAAGAAAAAGATTCTCTTGCGGCAGAAACCTATGCAAATATTCTTGCAGTACGAGAAGGCGACGAGGAAAGACCGGAGCTTGTAAAATTGGCAGAAGCATTAAAGAGCCAGACCGTAAAAGATTTTATTGCTGAAAAATATCAGGGTGCTGTGGAATCCAGCGCAAAATAAGAAATAGAATAGCAACACTAAAAAGCGTGTAGACATTGTCTGCACGCTTTTTAGTGTTAATAAGGTCAAAACCTTGAGGTTTTGACTCAAACGCAACCTTCTTTTTCATGAATTTGCTCCGCAAATCCACCCTATGGGCGTCCAGCCTTCTTGCCGCTGCCCTATAAAAGAAAGAGGGTAAATAACTTTAACAGAGAAATCAAATAAGCCTGATTTCTCAAGGAAAACGAAGTTTTCCGTTAAGGTCGAGGGTGAAACCCTCGTGGTGGTTTGGAGGTGAAACCTCCAAGGTTTTGACATTGTCTGTACGCTTTTGGTGATAAGGAGGTAAAACCTCCAAGAGAGGGTTAAACTTTTTTTACACGCTTTTTCAGTTGGCTTTTGTCGTACTGCCCAGACCGCCGTTGCGGATTTCTGAAACATCATCATCAAAAGTAATGCCGTATTCTACAAAAATACTCTGCATAAACCCCACGCCTTTTTCTAGGTTAAGTGTTTTGTTTTCGTTGCTGTCATTTGTGATTTTAGCAAAAATATGCCCTTCGTTATCGGAATAGAAATAATCGCTGTCGATAATGCCTACTGTGTTATTCAGCTGTAAGCGGTATTTAAAGCCTAAGCTGCTGCGGGGATAGCATTTCAGTACCCAGCCCTCGGCGATTTCTACACGAATACCGGTAGGCAGCTTGATGGTTTCCCCCGGTGCAAGGGAAAAGGGAATTGGTGCAAAAAAATCATAGCCTGCGGAGCCAATAGTGGCTCTTTTGGGCAGCTTGATGTTATCATAGACAGCATGATAATCTGTTTTGTCTGCACGACCAAAGGTATCCAGCCAGTCCTTTTCAAATTGTTCAAAGCTTATTTTGTGAAATTTTCCAACTCGTTTCATATAAATAACTCCTTATGTATATAGTATGACGGCATTTGCCGCCAGAGATTTCTGCACATCAATGACACGTTGGTTTGCACTGCCTTTCCAATGCAGTTTTGAATCTTTTTGTTCTTCTATAAATCTGCCGTCCACCAATACGTCCAGATTTTCTACGACAGGAAGCTGACAGACTTCTTCCCAGACATAACCCGTATAAAGCCAGATGGTTTTTTGTGGGAATTGCTTTCTGATTTTTTGAACCAGATGGGTAATGTCCTCCCGATTTCCCAAGAAAAGAGGGTCGCCACCGCTGAATGTAATACCTGAAATATAATCTTGTCTTAGAGCAGAAAAAAGCTCAATCTCCGCCGTTTCATCAAAGGGCAGTCCTTCGTTGGGGTCCCATGTAACGGCGTTGTGGCAGTTTTTACAATGGTGAGAACACCCGGAAACCCATAGTACTACCCGTAGGCCTACACCGTTTTTCATATCATCCGTTGTAATATTATGATAGTTCATTACATACTTTTCCTTTCTGCAATTTCTGACATTTTTGCATCATTCAATCGGGTATCTCCCTTTACCCTGGAGTAGGAGAGATAACCATTCATTCTGTCAATTTTCGTCAGATTATGACTGCCGCATTTCGGGCATACATCCATTTCCAGTTCCTCATGACCGCAGTCGTCGCAATAGGCCAAGGAAAGATTGACACCTTCATAAAAGCCCATTTTCATGGCACGACGGATTAAAATGCGGATGGCGTCCAGATTATAGTCGATGGGATATTTCACATACTGTATCTTCCCGCCATTGCATAAATTCCAAAACCGATACTCCAAATCCTGTTTGCGGATGGGGGTGATATCCTCGGTCACATGGCAGTGGAAGCCGTTGCTGACATACTCTCTGTCAGATACATTTTCGATAATACCGTATTTTTTGCGGAATTGTGTTATCTGTAAACCACAGAGATTTTCTGCGGGTGTGGCATAAATGGCGTAGAGGTTACCGTCCTCTTTTTTGAACTCATTTACTTTATCATTAATATATTGTAGGGTTTTGAGGGCAAAGGCCCCGTCTTCTACCAAAGATTTTTGATTATGAAGCTGTTGCAGCTCGTTTAACGCAGTGATACCAAAAGAAGCAGTAGCTATTTTTAGTATTGGTTTGATTTTTTCATGGATACCCAGATGACCGCCATAAAAGCCCCCCTCGCAGTAAGCCAGCGGATTGGTAGAGGCACGCATTTCACCTAAATAAGCATAGGTTCGGATATGCAGACGGCGGATGAGGTTCAGGTAATAATCCAATACCTCAAAAAAATCACGGCTTTCCTGCTGAGCCTTAGCATAAATCATAGGCAGGTGCAGGCTCACGACACCAATATTCCAACGCCCCACAAAAACGGGTGTATCTTTTTCATCGGCAGGCTCCATACCGCCTCGTTCAAACCAAGGGGATAGGAAGGCACGACAACCCATAG
>CAZCDP010000110.1:0-5277 GCA_964497675.1 uncultured Candidatus Epulonipiscium sp. | reverse complement strand
TAGCACCAATAGGTACACACTGTGCATCCTGTGCAATTCCCGCGTTACCCGGCGCACAATAAATTTTATCCACGAGAGGGCTTTGTTGCAGCTTCCAAACAAGCGCATGTTCTCTTCCGCCGCTGCCCACAACCAAAACGTTCATTTTTGTTCCTCCTACCAGCTTTTGTTACAGTATCTTTACACGATTATTTTCTACTTTTAGCCTGCCCTGTGCAAATAATTTAATGGATTCCGGCAAAATAACCCATTCCGCCTCCTCCATTACCCTTTTCTGCAAAACTTCAGGTGTATCGCCTTCTTTTACTGAAACTGCCTTTTGCATAATAATAGGCCCAGCATCTGTTTCTTCTGTTACAAAATGTACAGTTGCCCCTGTCACTTTTACACCCTTTTCCAACACCGCTTCGTGAACCTTTAACCCATAAAACCCATTACCGCAAAATGATGGAATAAGGGAGGGATGGATATTCATAATCCGATTTTCAAAGGCACGGATAAACGCACCACCAATCACCACCATAAAGCCCGCCATAATAACCAAATCAACACCCTTACTGGTCATGTGCTGAATCAAAGCCTGCTGATACAAAGCATCTGTTGCAAATTCTCTTTTGCGGATACAGATTGTATCAATATCATGTTTTTTTGCACGTTCCATGGCATATGCTGTGGGATTGGAGCTGACAAGTGTCACAATTTCCGTATCAGGGATTCTGCCTGTTTCTACAGCATCTATGATTGCTTGAAAATTTGTGCCTCCTCCAGAGACTAGGACTCCTATTTTAAGCATACTTCTACCTCTTTTTCACTGGATACTATTTTACCGATAACATAAGCTTCTTCATCCATATCATGAATGGCATTCATGGCAGCATCCACATTTTCCTTTGCAACTACAAGGATCATGCCGATACCCATATTAAAGGTATTATACATATGCATCCGTTCTACATCACCAGCTTTTTGCATTAAGTCAAAAATAGGCAGTACCGGCCAGGTACCTTCTTCAATATAGGCGCAAAGATTCTTACCCTTTGGAATACATCTGGGGATATTTTCAATGAAACCGCCGCCTGTGATGTTACTAATTCCTTTAATTTCAACTTTTTCGATAAGGCTCAAGATTTCTTTTACATATATTTTAGTTGGTGCCAGCAGAGATTCCCCTAATGTCATCCCTAAATCTTCGATATATTCTTTACAGTTTGTTTCGGAAGGACATAAAATCTTTCTTACCAAAGAAAAACCGTTACTATGAATGCCACTGGAAGGCAGGCCGATGATAAC
Source organism: uncultured Candidatus Epulonipiscium sp. (assembly GCA_964497675.1). Taxonomy (GTDB): domain Bacteria; phylum Bacillota; class Clostridia; order Lachnospirales; family Anaerotignaceae; genus CAZCDP01. The sequence continues at coordinate 3,987 of CAZCDP010000110.1, read as the reverse complement.
ATCGCCTTCTTTGATGTTTTCGCCATTTATAATTTTTTCCTTGTCTACAATGCCAACTGCAAAACCAGCCATATCATACTCGTTCTCCGGATAAAACCCAGGCATTTCTGCTGTTTCTCCGCCAATCAACGCACAGCCGGACTGACGGCAACCATCTGCAACACCACTCACAATCTCAGCGATACGTTCCGGCACATTTTTCCCACAGGCAATATAATCCAGAAAAAACAAAGGCTGCGCACCATTACAGATAATATCATTCACACACATAGCAACGCAGTCAATACCTACTGTTGTATGTTTGTCTTGAATAAATGCGATTTTCAATTTTGTGCCAACCCCATCTGTACCAGAAATCAACACAGGTTCCTTCATGTTTAATCCACCTAAAGAAAACATTCCACCAAAACCGCCAATATCAGCTAAAACTTCTTTTCGGAATGTACTTTTAACGTGTTCACCCATGAGCTTTACCGATTGATACCCAGCTTCTACATCAACACCGGCATCTTTGTAATCAAGACCCATTTTATTTCCTCCTCGCCCTCTTTTGTTATAGGTTTATATACTTTAAGATAAAAAAGCAAAACAGATTTCTGTTCCGAAACCTGTTTTTAATATTTCCAGTTATCACTCTTATATTTATAACATAATCCCTTAGAAAAATCAATAAAAAATGAGGATACCTCACGTTTTTGAACAGTTGTGCCATGCTTTTTAACATCTAAAAACAATATGTTTTATCACGGCCTATCCATTTAATATTTCTATTACGGTAAAAATGAAATAATAGATTGATATAATTCTTTCTGCTCTTGAATGAGGTTTTCATTTCCGACAGTACAAAGATTGTTTTCAGCCATAACTTCCTGTATCAACGAAATATACCCTTTCAAATCATCTGCTGTGGTAGATAGAATCTCTTCCCGTTCTTTCTGGAGTTGTTGCGGTGTAATATGGCAGAAATATCTTGCCACTGCTAAATCAGATTTTTCTGCATTACTTCTCGGACGGTCCAAAATATTAACAGTACCGAGAATGTACTTGGTCATTTCCCTGGTGTCTGCACGAAACCTCTGTAGAAAACCGCTGATTTCATCATAGGCTGTAAATGTTTCCCTAATATTGGGGTCACGATAAGAATAAAAATAAAAATTACCATTTTTCAAAAACTGGCAGCCGCAGCCGTAGGCACCTCCTTGCACCCTAACTCTATTCCATAAGTATTCCAAATCCACAACAGTTTTCAGTACCTGCATTTTTCCCGAATAAGAAAAACCATAGTCCATATAGTTTCCGGATTTTACGTTGTATTGCACCTTGGATGCACCTGTAAATGCCGAACGTTTGACAGAAAAGTCAAGGGTATACGCTTTTACCCCTGTTTGGGAGGAAGGAAGCTTTTCATAAAGCTTTTCCAACTCTTTTTGGTATAAATCGAAATCACTTTTTTCACAGGATACAGCTGCCATCAAGTTTTCTTTTGTAAATAAATAAGAAGCTGTTTCTTCCAGTTTCTCTATAACCCCCATCAGTTTTTCATCTAAATCCTCTTCTATTTGCGAAAGAAAGTGGTAATATGCAATGCCGGAGGTTTCATCCTTAATTTTAGAGCCTGCTGAAAACGCACCAACACTCCGTACAACCGCTGCCATATGTGCACTGTTGAGTAAATAGCCTTTTAGTTTGATTTTTGCGGTCTTGATGAGTTTTTTGATATTTTCTTTTTTTGTAAAATCCGTTGCCAGCAGGATATCTTGCATCAAATGGAAAAATGTTTCCGTCTGTTTTGCTAAGGTTTTCCCATTAACTTCTACCAAGGAAACATAATCTTTTTTATTGGTGGAATAAATATCATTGCTTAGACCAATGCCCCCGGTATTCAAATTGATTGCAACAGGCAAATCATCGTAGGCATAACGGGCTGTATCCAATTTTCCCATAATATCCGTTAAAAGGCCGGTATAAGGCAAAAGATTTTGCGGTACACAACGTGTGTCAAAAAGAAGCTGTGAATAGACAATTCCATTTGTTTCCAAAGGTGTGAATAAAACTTTGTACCCCCCAAAATCTATTTCTTTTGACTCCAGTATTTCTGCTTTTTTGCTAATTTCGTCAATGGTCAACAAAGGAATCTGCTCTAATATTTCAGGTGTTTCCTCTCTAGACTGATAGTTTACAAGTTTTTTGTTATTTTCTATGATTGTTTCCAATTCTTCCTTTGCCATATCATTTTTTTTCTGCTCCATCTTTTTGGCAAAAGCTTCTTCAATTTTTGTTTGTTTCCCTTCTTCTGGTGAAACAGCAACAATGCTTTTGTTGTTGTTTTCTAAAATCCGTTCCCGAATCAGTGTTTCAAAATAATCGGAAGTTAAAGCTGTTTTTACTGCTTCAAAATGCTTCCATAGCATAAGGGGTTTCATAGGGTCAGCCCCATGCAGCCAACTTTTCATCATTTTCATGCCATAGGTTAAACCCTTTGGGCGGTAGCCGTAGTTTTCCTCCCGAAGGTGAAATTCCCATTTGTTCAGACTGGCTTCCATGAGTTTTTTATCAATACCCTCCGATACCAGTTTTTTAAGTATTTTTTCTATGATGTTTTGAAACTTTTTTAAATTCTCTTTTTCCGATTTCTTTCCAATAATACTGAATACCATTTCATAGGTAGAAGAATCGAACCATCCTTCCGTTTCTTCTGCAATACCCTCTTCTATCAGCACTTTTTTTAACGGAGATGCATTTGTTTCCAACAAAATATAGCTCAGCAAATCAAATGCAATGATTAATTCTGGCTCTGTCGATTTCCCAATTCTTATATTATAAGAAAGATAAGTATTTTTTTCTCCGCCCTCCCCTGTTGCCACCGGATAGGTATCATAGAGTAATGCTGGCTCAGAAAATGCAGCCTCCTCAATAATTTGCGGGCTTGTATCAGCTTTGTCAAAATGGGACAGATATTCCCGATCTAAAAGCTGAAGCTGTTTTTCTACATCCATATCACCATATAAATAAATATAGCTGTTAGATGGATGATAATATTTTTTATGAAAATCCAGAAATTTTTCGTACGTCAAATCCGGAATTGCTTCAGGGTCACCTCCAGATTCAAAACCATAAATTGAATGTGGAAAAAGACTGCGAGAGATACAATTAGATAAAATACTTTCAGGGTCTGAAAGAGCCCCTTTCATCTCGTTATAAACAACTCCTGTTATAGATAGGGATGATTTTTCATTCTCCAGTGTATCATGCCATCCTTCTTGCATAAAAATTTCTTTCTGCTCGTAGATTTTGGGGTAAAAGACAGCATCCAGATAAACATCCATCATATTCATAAAATCTCTTTCATTTCTGCTGGCAATCGGATACATCGTTTTATCTGCATACGTTAACGCATTCAGATATGTATTCAAAGAACCCTTTGCCAGTTCATTAAAGGGGTCTTTTGCCTGATATTTTCTGGAACCGCACAATACGGAGTGCTCCAATATATGTGGTGTTCCACAATCATCCTCCGGAGGCGTTTTAAAGGAAATAAAAAAAACTTTGTTATCGTCTTTGTTTTGAACATAAAAAAGCCGCGCTCCGCTTTTTTTATGGGAAAATAAATACCCTATGGAACGAATATCCGGAAGTTCTCCTGTTTCAACCAAAGAAAATCCGTAGTAGTCATTTCCCTTTACAAGCTCTATCATAAACGTCACCTCTAATTTTTATATTTTGTATACAGTTTAACATAGATTTTATGTAGTTGTACTGTAATTTTAAAATAATTCAAAATAAAAGTTGACATTTTCAAAATTGTAGTTTATAATAGTTATTAATTAACAATCATTCGATTATAGTTGCTGGTTAAATATAAGGAGGATAATAATATGAAAAAATTTGTTTGTTCTGTATGTGGTTATGTTCATGAAGGGAATGCTGCTCCTGAGGTCTGTCCAGTTTGTAAAGCGCCTGCTGAAAAATTTAAAGAGCAAAGTAACG
>CAZCDP010000109.1:0-5320 GCA_964497675.1 uncultured Candidatus Epulonipiscium sp. | reverse complement strand
GATGTATGAATAATTTTATCAATCTGGTCTTTCAGAGCCTGGCTGTATTCCGGATGGTTGTACCCAAGAGCAAATACAGCGATACCTGCTGCAAAGTCCAGATATTCTTTTCCCTCAACATCAAAAACACCGAGAATCCCACATTCTACTTCTGTATCATCGTCCAGTGTCAAAAACATAGTTTCCATTTCTTCGTCGTTGTCATGGTCGTGTCCGCATCCGCAGCCGCATACATCTTTTTCGCTCATATTCTAAATCCTCCTTTTTTATCTACCCTTGGTGAAGTATCTTCTTTATCATACCCTATATTCCTCAGTAGAACAATTATTTTTTTGTTATTTTTTGTTTTTTTGCTTCTTTTTCTGCCAATCTTAAAGCCTTTTGGGCAAAAAACCCTAGTTTCTCAGTCTTTTCTGCTGGTTCCTCTGCCTTTTTCGGGGAAAACGCTTTCTTTTTAGGCAAAGAAGGCTTTGCTTTTTTCCTTATTTCTGTCGATTTTGCCTTTTCCTTTTTTTTCGGTTTTTCTTCGTATTCCTTCTTCGTACTGCCACTTTTGACCAACTTGCCAAAAGACATTTCCATCTGAACAAAAGATAAATTCCATGTCCGCTCATATTTATGAATCCATCTCTGTTCATAAGGCGTTACAATAGAGATTGCTACGCCAGACTCACCTTTTCTTCCCGTCCTTCCTGCTCTGTGCAGGTAATAGACAGGCTCTTCCGGAATATCCAGATTGATGATATGTGTCACACCGGGAATATCCAGCCCACGAGCACTGATATCAGACGAAACAAGGATATGCACCCTGCCCTCTCGAAAATCCTCCAGAGCATTACGCCGCTCTGTCTTATAGACACCACCGTAAATCCCCGATGCCTTCAGACCGTGGTAATTCAACTTGTCCACCGTCACTTCGATATTTTCGGGATTATTCAGAAAAACAATGGCCTTTTCGGGCTTTTCTCCTGCTAAAATTTTTCGTAGCACCAGAAATTTTTCTCGTTGTTCTGCCATTATATAAAAATGGGAAATAGAAGGTGGCAAAAGAGAAGGTGCTTCTGCCGTAATATCCAGCACTTCCTCCTTCATCAGTTCCTTTGCCCGCGTTCTTGTTTCCTCAGAAACGGAAGCCGACAATAATACCAACTGCCGCTCCCTCAATGTTGTTTTGATAACAGCCCTACTATGCTCCAAATTCATATCATCAAGCATTCGGTCTGCCTCATCAATAACAATGGTTTTTACTGTATGGGCAGCGATTTTCCGCTTTTGAATCAGATCCAGAATCCGTCCGGCGGAGCCTACTACAATCTGGGGCTTTTCTTTTAATTTTTCCAGTTGTCTTGTCATACTGGCACCACCGATAATGAGGGCGCTTTTTACCGCCAGACCGGATTGCTCTGCCAAAACCTCCGCCTGTTTCTGTACCTGTGCCGCCAATTCGTGGGTCGGCGTTAAAATAATTGCCTGTGTACTTCGCAGCTCGGTATCAATTATTTGAAAAATAGGCAGTAGATAGGCAAGGGTTTTTCCGGAACCTGTTTCTGACCGCCCGATAATGTCTTTTCCTTCCAGAAAAGAGGGTATGATTCCTTCCTGTATCCCTGTCGGTGTCGTAATATTCTGTTTTTTCAATCCCAAAACAAGGGCTTCACAAAGCCCCAATGCTCCGAATGTTTTTTCCATAGTTGTTCCTTTCTTTCGTTTCTTTAAGTTAATCTTCATTATATCCGTTTTCTTCCGGAAAGTAAATCATTACAGCGCTTCTGCCCCGTCTTTCTCCTCAGAAAAGTACTCCATAATCCCCATATAAATGGCCCATGCCATTTTTTCTTGATACATTTCCTCGTTTAGGAGCTTTTCTTCCTTGCTGTTGGACAAAAAACCACATTCCACAATGGCCGCCGGGATTTTAGTCGTACGCAGAATATAATAATCGCTGTTTGCTTTGACAGTTCTTGTGTTTTCTGGATCCACAAAGGTTTTCAATGTGTTCTGTATGTTTTCTGCCAAACGCCTTCCTTCTTCCGACTGCTTATGATAAAAAACCTGCGCCCCCTTGACAGAGCCCTTGGGAAAGGCATTTTGATGGATGCTGATTAGAATATCCCCTTCACTTTCATTAGTTATAGACTCCCGCTCATTCATATCCTCCCTTTTTTTCTTCCCCAAGGCCTCATCTGTGTTCCTCGTCATATAAACCACAGCACCCCCCTGTTCCAGATACATTCCCAGTTTTTGGGCGATTTCCAGATTAATAATTTTTTCATCCTCTCCCCCTGTACCTGTTCTACCCGGGTCCCAGCCGCCGTGGCACTATTAACGCAAGTATAAAAACCACAGGACTCTGTCCCAAACCCTGCCACCCTTTAAAAAGTGGGGGCATAAATTTTATTAAGTCAAAACGTAATTTTTGACTTAATAAAGTTTTAGTCGTACTTTTTCTAAAGCTCCTAGGGGATTGGAAACAAAGCCACCAAGTTCTTTATCTTTTAAAACATCCAGTGAATTTTTATTTTCTGCGTGTCTTTGTGCTTTTCTCCGATTTCAATGTAGTCAATAAAGTCATTTACCATTTCCTGCGTCAGAGTCTTAAAACCAATATATTTTTCTATCTGTATCTCCGTGGTTCCCCCCTGAAGAAGCTTGTTTTCCAACCTCTCAATTTCTGCTTTGATTTCATTTTCCAAATGCTCAAAATTTTTAAGCTGTTCGTGAAAATCTAATTGTAACATGAAAAAATTCTGTTCTGTTAAGTTGCCCTTTATTTTATCCATATAGGCACTGGTAAGGCCATTTGAAATATTAGCCCGATTGCGTTTTATGTCCTCAAGAGCCACCTTCTTCTTTTCTATTTCAAGCTTTACATCATCATTGTCACAATAAAGCTTTAAAAGTTCGGCAGCATTATTTTCGTCACTGATATACATTTGCGTTAATTCCCTTATTCTTTCTTCCACAGCTGTTGTCAGTAAATCCAGCCTAATAGTATGCAATGAACATTCCTTGTTTTTTGTCTTTACCGCCAACCCGCAACGCAGATACAGAACATTTTTCTTCCCATGATTTTTCTGCATAGCCGCCCCGCAGTCCATACATCTTACCTTTCCAGCAAATAAATGTGGCTTATATACCTTATCACCGTTGTTGCTTTTGAAGCACGAACTCTTCACACCGATACGGTTTTGAACCTTGTAAAAGGTTTCCTCATCAATAATAGGTTCGTGATTGTCTTTAACAACAATCCACTCTCTTTCAGGCACAGGTACAACTTTTTTGCTTTTGTAACTAAGCTTTTTCTCTCTGCCCTGTATCAGATGGCCGATATATGTTTGGTCACGAAGGATTCGCCTTACCGTATTCACTGCCCATACACCGTATTTTTCGCTGTATTGAGGTCTTGCAGGATTAAAATATTTTTTCCCTTTTGATTGCTTATATACAGTAGGCGTCAAATACTTTCTTTCCGTAAGTATGTTTGCAATAGAAGAAATTCCATAGCCGCTAAGATAGAGAGAATATATTTCACCCACAACTTCCGCCGCTACAGGGTCAACCACAATCTTGTGCCTGTCGTCTTTATCCAGCTCGTAGCCGTATGTACACCAATGTCCCAGATACTGACCGTTTTTCTTTTTGGCCTGCAGCGCCGCCTTCACATTTTCCGATAAATCTTCGCAGTACCATTCGTTTACAAGTCCGTTTATCTGCCTTGATTTTTTATTGCCCTTTATCTCTGTATCCACATGGTCAATAACGCTTACAAACCTTATCCCCCATAAAATAAAATATTTGTGGATATATTTCTCCACCTGTTCCATTTCACGGGCAAAACGTGCCTGAGATTTGCACAGCACAATTTCAAATTTCCTACTTTCGGCATCCTCTATCATTTGTTTAAAGCTGGGTCTATCCTCATAAAGCCCAGAATAATCGTCATCCGTGTATACCTTGTGTATCTGCCAGCCGTGTTCCACCGCATATTCCATAAGCAACAGCTTTTGGTTCTGTATGCTTTCGCTGTCGTCACCTTTCCTTCGTTTTTCTTCGTCCTCCTTTGAAAGTCTGCAATAAATAGCTACCCTTTGCATTCGATTTCCTCCCTTTTATATTTGGGATTGAATCACTTATTCACGCCATAATTTTACTGTGAACAAGATGAAAAATCAAAAATCATACACCCCTTGCATATTTCATCATCCTCAAAATGTTGTGTTTTAAAACCTTACCTCTATCTTCGGTACTTGCGTTTTTGAAAATATCTGCAACAACGATTTTTACCATACGAAAACCTCCAAAATCATCTTAAAAAATATATATGCCTGTTGCATCTTGTCCTATTAACGAGAGTACAGAAAACAGCAGATACTATATCTTATCTGTGCAGACTGTCATTCCTAATTTTATCACGTCAACATAGAACGCTTCGGGGATTAAATAGCTTGTTTGGGTTTGTATGCACTACAGAGCCGATCAAAAAAGGTCGCTTTATTATCATCTCTATGGTTTGTAGTCTTCGTAATTCCTATATTCATGACTATCTGCTCAAACTCCTGTAACCGTGTACCATACATAAATAACCTTGACATTCTCATCTTTCCTTTCTTTTTGTTTTTGGGCATAAAAAATAGGCTAAGTCTGCAGGTCTTAAGTTGACCTAAGGCTTAGCCTATAAATTCAATTTTAAAATAAACAAAAGGTATTCTTATAATCTATAGTTATGTATTTTCATCTTCATTCCATTTCGTTCAAAGCCATCTTCTTCAGAAATAAATTCAAAGCCAAAATGTCTAAGAATTTTTTCACTAGCAACATTGTTGACAACTACATCTGCAAAAAAAGTTATTTTATCATATTTTTCTCTCATAAAATTCAATAGCCACTCAGTCGCTTGCGTTGCATAACCTTTTCCCCAACTAGATTTACAAAATTGGTAAAATACTCCGTATTGAGATTTTTCTTTATCAACACAAGGGCAACCAATAATTCCTATTAACCCATTCTCATTGCTGACAACAAAGACATCAAAATCTTTAAGTACTTTAATTCTTTCTATAATTTCAATTAATGTGCAAGGCTTTTTTATGTTTGTGTACTGAATAACATCCTTGTCTGCCCAAATTGATGACAGGTCATTTGCATGACTCTCTTTCAATGTTTCATATTTTAATTCTTTCATATGTTCACCCCTACTTGTATAAATTTACTTTCTTTTATTATTGAATACCCTATGCCATCTATATTTTTGCCTATTTTTTGAGGCTCAAAAACGGCACTTTTTTGCCCGTTTTTAAGCCTCGAAATCAGTCTAAAACCA
>CAZCDP010000108.1:0-5347 GCA_964497675.1 uncultured Candidatus Epulonipiscium sp. | reverse complement strand
GGTTTGATATACTGCATTGTGTCATAAATAGCCAAACCGGCTGTCACAGAACCTCCGGGGCTGTTTATGTAAAGGTTGATATCTTTATCAGAATCTTCTGCAGCAAGGAATAAAAGCTGTGCCACAACCAGACTTGCAGTTACATCATTTACTTCTTCCCCAAGGAAAATAATCCTGTCTTTCAAAAGCCTTGAATAAATATCATAGGAGCGTTCTCCTCTATTGGACTGTTCTACTACCATTGGGACTAAACTCATTTTTAAAACCTCCAATACGATTTATTACTTTAAATAAAAAAATCCATTTTTCTTCATTCAAAGTAGGAATAGGCGCAGCAAAACTGTGCCTATTCCTTCTTTACTATTCTTATTCTGCCTTAGGCTCAATTACGATTGCATTATCTTCCATAATTTTTAATGCTTCATGAACAACCAAGTCATTCTCCATAGCATCTCTATCCTCTGGTCTAAACATTTCGATCATTTTAGAAGCTTCTAATCCACAACTTTCACCAAATTTACCGATTTCTTCATCAAGCTGTTCTTTAGAAATCACAATATTTTCCTCTTTTGCAATCTGCTCCAGCATGAGTCTTGCTTTTACACTTTTGACTGCTGTATCTCTGAAGTTTTCCTTCATCTGTTCCACTGTAGTGCCAAGATACTGGCAGTATACGTCAACAGTTAAGCCCTGTCTGCCGATATTTTCTTCAAAATCATGCATCAGCTGCTGAATTTTATTATCATACATTACTTCCGGCACATCCATGGTGCAGTTTGCCACTGCAAGGTCAAGAAGCTTGTCGCCCTGAAGCTGTTTTGCTTTTTCTTCCTTTCCTTTTGTCAGTTTCTCCAAAATGCTCGCTTTGTATTCATCCAGTGTAGAAAAATCAGAAACATCTTCTGCAAAGGTATCATTTAATTCAGGAAGTTCTTTTTCGCTGATGCCTTTTACTTCTACGGCAAATACAGCTGCTTTACCGGATAACTCAGGCGCATGGTATTCTGTAGGGAAGGTTACATTTACATCAAATTTGTCGCCGATATTGTGTCCTATAACCTGTTCTTCAAAGCCTTCAATGAACATATGAGAACCGATTGGAAGGTCATGGCTATCAGCCTGTCCACCTTCAAAAGCAACCCCATCCACTGTTCCTGCATAGCTGATGTTTACGATATCACCCATCTGTACGGGTCTGTCCGTTATTTCAACAGTTCTTGCATTTTTCTCCTGAACTTTTTTCAGTTCAGCCATTACTTCATCATCAGTTACCTCTGTAACAACCTTTTCAACTTCCAGACCTTTATACTGACCCAGAGTTACTTCCGGTTTTACAGTAACTTCAACCACAAATTTGATACCTGTTGCTTTGTCAATACGTTCAATATCAAGGGTAGGCTGAGAAACAATATCAAGAGCCAGCTCTTTTACTGCACTTTCATATGCTTCAGGGAAAACAAAGTTGATAGCATCTTCATAGAAATAATTTTCACCATACTGTGCTTCAATGAGTTTTCTGGGTGCTTTTCCCTTTCTGAAACCCGGAAGGGAGATTTTGTCCTTGTTTTTGTTATAAGAATACTTTAAACCTTCTTCAAATCCTTCGGCATCTACCTCGAATGATAATTTGACAATGTGATTTGTTTTCTCTAATAATGTAGCATTCATTGTTGTGTTTCCTCCTTAGGTTCTCGTTTTGTTTTTATTTGACTGTCCGCAAAAATCTCTGAAATCATACGGGACAATCTTCAAAATCCGCATATTTTCTAAATTTTATGCTGCCAAGCCCGTGCAGACCCATATTCTGCACAATCATCGAATATTATATCATACACCTATTATAAAATCTACAGCTAAATCGAAAAATCCTTTTTTAAAACCTTTGAAATACGAATCAGAAAACATGGCTCTTAAAAGCTCCATTTTCTTTCAGCACATTGCTTCTCTGCTCTTTCCTTTAGCCCCCATGTCACACCTGCCTAGGCTTGAAATAACTGCTTTTATCATAATATTTCAATTAATGTGTCTATGATTTCTGCTTCTGTATTACGTTCTATAAAATGCAGCACATGATTGATGATACTTGTAGCATGGCGTGTTTCATTGGTTGCGCAGACAAACCCGATGATGATTTCCTTATGACTATCTTGCTGATCAACCTCTGCAATGGAAACATTAAATCTATTTCTCGTTTTCTCCATAATGCTTTTGATTACCATACGTTTTTCCTTTAAGGACGTAACCCAATCTGCCCTCATCGTAACAGTGCAAGCTCCTATAATCATAATAAACCTCCCTCATTACGTCTTATTAGCATTTTCCGGCGTAAATTCGTAATAGAACTCATAATCAATCCTTTGTTCCGGAAAACCCAACCCTTCCGGTGCCAGTAAAACAATGTGATAGTAGCCCGGTTTTTTTACCGGCAAACGGCCATATAGCCCCAGACTGCCATCATCCAGCTGCTGAAATGTAGCCATCTCACCTTTTTCGCCGTCCATAGGCTCCAGAATCAATGCCAAATCAGCAAAATATTCAGAATTAGAAAAGCAGTAAATCTCAATGACACCCGGCGTATTGCACACTGTATAATAATTGTCTAAGTAATCGTCATCGATTTCTCCCATAATACTGGTTCCATTTTTAATATATTGTCCTTCTCCCAAAATATCATTGGGTTCTTGCTCTGCTACGATATTTGCAAAAGCCTCTGGTTTTTTATGGTATTCCGCTATCGTATATTCCTTCGTCATTTGTTCAAGTGTAATCAGCTTTTTTTCTGTAATCATGTCCTTCACTTGATTGATTGGAATTGCAAAATTCAAATTTTGCCCATTCCCATAACCGGCTGTCGTGATACCAACGACTTCTCCTCTTTCATTCAGCAACGCTCCCCCACTGCTTCCATGGGTAATTGGTGCTGAAATCTGGATATATGTCTGGCCTTCTACTGCTCGCCTTGGATTGGAAACAATGCCTTCCGAAATCGTATTGTAAAGCCCCATGGGGCTACCGATGGCATATATTTTTTCCCCGCCCTTCATCACTTCGGAATTTCCAAAAGTTAAACTGTTTAAGCCCTTTCCGTCAATTTTAATCACAGCCAAATCCATCTGTGCATCATAGCCAGTTACACCCTTCACATTGAAAATACGGTTATCCGCCAAAGTGATTTTAGCAGAAAAAGCATCCTCCAGTACATGAAAATTCGTAACTGCCCGTTCTTTATCAATAAAAAAACCACTGCCTCCGGCTAAAGCATTCCCATCCATATCAAAGGTTTCCAGATAAAATACAGAAGAACTGCACCTTTCATAGACTTCTTTGGCCGAAAGCACCTTACCTGAAAGCCCCGTTTCCTCAGAAGTATCATACTCAAAAGATGTATCCAATCCGATGGCATTTTCTTTTTCCTTCCATGTCACACCAATATGGAATGTTTTCATAATATCCCTCAGCTTAAAATAACTGCTTCCATCAATATTGTAGGTCTGAAAATCCTTCTGCACACCATCCACATAGACAACAGTTCCTGTTGCTTTGGCTTTTTTCTCCTTTCTGTCGGTCGCCCCTGCCAGTTCACCGCCAGTAGGCTCATAGACCTTTTCAGATTCCAGCAAAATCGCATTCTTTGTTGCATCCCATGTTACATTAAAATTTTTCTCTGTATGGTTCAAGGAAAATGCCAAATCCCGCAATTTGAAATAGTTGCTGCCATTAATTTGGTACGCAATAAAGGCGGTTTGCCTGCCATTTACAAGAACTCTGGAGGATGACGGTGTTGCGGTCAATGCCGCCTCCGCAGAAACCCCTGCCATCATGGAAAACAGCACTGTCAAAAGCATCATACTTTTTATTTTCGTTTCTATTATATTATTGGACATGAAATCATTCCTTCCCCTCTGATTTTTGCATTTCTTTTATTTTACAATTTTTCCGCATTAAAAGCAAACATCATATTCTTACGTTTTATAACAATTCCATTTTGATATGTGGTGTATATCCATCAAGATTTTGACTTGTTGCCAAAATAAAAAAACAAGCTGTTTTGCAGAAAAAATACTATGTTCATTGTTTGCTATCTTCCATGTAAATGATATAATAAATGAAACGACAGGCGTGGTAAATAAAATTTGGTTTCTATTTCTTCTGTCGGAAGGAAAATGTAAAAAGGAAGCTGATAAATATGAAAGAAATACCAATTACGATTCGGATTTTTTATAGTATCACAGATGGAAAAGCTAAAATCCTACAATGCATGGGCAGTAACACTGTTATCATGATACCAAATGAAATACAAGGAATACCCATTACTGAAATTGGTGAGGATGCTTTTGCATCTACGGCACACGTTATGGAATACCCGGAAGATACAGAAGTAAAAACAATAACCCATGAAACCTATATTCTTGTTTCCGAGCCCACGACATGGAAATATCAACAAAAAGAATGGGAAGATGGAGAACAAGGAAAGCTACTGAGAAAAATCATCCTTCCTTCGACAGTTTCTGTCATTGGAAAAGGTGCGTTTTCAAATTGCCGAGGTTTAAAACAAATCAATTTGCCAGACGGTGTGGATACCATTGCAGATTATGCCTTTTCCCATTGTCAGAGTTTAAAACAAATTCATTTGCCAAAAGGGATACAAAAAATTGGGAAGTATGCCTTCCAAAATTGCCGAAATTTAGAAGAAATTCGGTTGCCCGGAGAGTTATTGTCTATTGGCGACTATGCTTTTTATAATTGCCGTAGTCTACGGCAGATTAATTTGCCCCAAAAGTTGAATGAAATTGGCTGCGGAATGTTTAAAAACTGTGAATCACTACGCCATATCAGCCGTTATGGGCATACTTTTTTACAAGATATTTTGTCAGATATCAATCAAGAGGTACAGCTGACACTTCGATACCAACAGGAAAAAACAAGAGAATGGGAAATTGTAACATTAATGTTTCCGGATTATGAGTATGAATTTGTGGAGAATCATCCTGCCAGACTTTTCATGCAGGTGAATTATGGCTCCGGTTATTTATATCGCCAGTGCATCAGTAGTTCGGATGTTGATTTCAAGAGATATGATGAGTTATTTTCTCTTGCGGAAAGAGTAGATACGGACGATACCATTATTAGAATTGCTTTGAACCGCTTGCGGTATCCCTACCGCCTATTTGATGAAAAGCGAAAACGATATATTGCTTATCTGGAGCGAAATCTGACGGGTGTTGCAAAAATGCTTATAGAAACCAATGATTTGGAAAACCTGAAATTTATTGCCTCTTTGGAAATTATCGCAGAAGATAAAATTGATAAAATCATTGACATTGCCAGCCTTGAAAAAAAAGTAGAA
>CAZCDP010000107.1:0-5362 GCA_964497675.1 uncultured Candidatus Epulonipiscium sp. | reverse complement strand
CTTTAGGGAATAAAACTTTACACTTTATGCCCCTCCCTAACCTACATTGGCCCGATACTATGTATACCTATGTAGAAGAAGATAAACTTCTTTTTACTTGTGACTCTTTTGGTTCTCACTACTGTTTGGATGATATTCTTGTTAGCAAGGTGACCGACAATGAAGGCTATCTGCGTGCCTTAAAATATTATTTCGATAATATTATCGGACCTTTTAAACCATTTATGCTTAAGGCTCTGGCACGTATTAAGGATTTGGAAGTAGATATAATTTGTACAGGACATGGCCCTGTTCTTGACAGCAGAATAGATGAAATAAAAGATTTATATAAAAACTGGTGTACCGTTGTAAATCCGAATCCGAAAAAAACGGTTATTATTCCTTATGTAAGTGCCTATGGCTATACCAAACAGCTTGCGGATGAGATTGGAAAAGGGATACAGGATAGTGGCGACATAGATGTCCGCTCCTACGATATGGTAGAAGCTGATCAAGTGCAGGTTTTGGAAGAATTGAGCTATGCAGACGGTATTTTATTTGGTACGCCAACCATAGTAGGGGAAGCCTTAAAACCCATCTGGGATTTGACAACTTCAATTTTTGCAGGTACCCACGGCGGCAAGCTGGCAAGTGCCTTTGGCAGCTTCGCATGGAGCGGTGAAGGAGTACCTCATATCTTGGAACGTTTAAAACAACTTCGTATGAAAGTGGTAGACGGTTATCGCATCAAACTGAAACCGGGTGAAAATGATTTGACAGGCGCATATGAATATGGCTACAACTTTGGCTGCATTTTACAGGATAAGGTAAATGATAAATTGGTAAAATCTGCAAAGAAACAACTGGTAAAATGTCTTGTATGCGGTGAAGTTTTCCCCGAAGGTTTAGATAACTGTCCTGTTTGCGGAGTGGGCAAAGAAAACTTTGTTTCTGTTGAAGTGGAAGACGTTACATTCAATAAGAATACAGAAGAAACTTACTTGATTCTTGGCAATGGTACAGCAGGTTTAAATGCAGCAAAATCTATTCGTGAAAGAAATCAGTCCTGTTCTATTGTTATGGTTTCTAATGAAGCCGTTTTGAGCTATAACCGCCCTATGCTGACAAAAACTATCCTTGCAGAACTGACAGCAGAACAGATTGCTGTAACAGACGAAAAATGGTACACAGAAAATAACATTGTCAATATTCTCGGCAGCCAAATTGAAAAAATCGATGTAACAGAAAAAGAAGTTCTTCTTTCCGATGGAAGCAAGCTAAAATATGATAAATGTATTTACGCATTGGGTGCAGAATGTTTTATTCCTCCTATCAAAGGTATTGATAAACCTGAAGTTGTCGCAATTCGCCACATAGCCGATACCGATAAAATCAGAAGACTTCTTCCACAAGTAAAACAAGTTGTTGTAATTGGCGGCGGCGTACTTGGTTTGGAAGCAGCGTGGGAATTAAGCAAGTCTAAATGTAAAGTAACTGTTTTGGAAGTAACTGATAAACTCTTGGCACGTCAGCTTGATGATAACGCAAGTACATTTTTGGAGCAGAGAATTACAGAAGTCGGAATCGATATCAGACTGAATGTAAAAGTTGAAGAGATTCAAGGTGACGACCATGTAACAGGTATAAAACTTGCCGATGGAGAGGTAATCCCGGCAGAACTTATTGTTGTTTCCAGTGGTGTACGTGCCAATACATCTGTTGCAAAAGATGCAGGTTTGGAAATCAATCGTGCCATTGTAGTGAATGAAAAAATGGAAACTAGCATTGCGGATATTTATGCCTGCGGTGACTGTGCAGAATACGGCGGTGTAAACCTTTCACTTTGGTCTGAAGCCTTAGAAATGGGTAAAGTTGCAGGTGCCAATGCGGCAGGTGACGATATTTCCTACAAACCAATCAATGCGGCATTAAACTTCAATAGTTTGAATACTTCATTGTTTGCTATGGGCGATGTGGGCAAAAATCCTGCCCTGAAATATAAAACAGTGGAATTCAACGATGCACGAAAGAAAACCTATGAAAAATATTATTTTCTCAACAACCGTCTGTGCGGTGTTATTCTCATGGGAGATGTCAGCAAGCTAGCAAAGATGACAGAAGCTATTGAAAAACCAGTACTATTTACAGATTTGTTCTCCTAAGGAATCTTTAGGATTGGTACAAATGTCAAATCAATCGTAATAGTACATTAATTTGTTAAGGGATAAGCTGAGCTTATCCCTTATTATTGGTGTTAAAACACCAACAAAAGGCAGTCACACATTTTCAGTGCGACCACCATATAATTTTCAGTACTCTTTATGCATCAATAACGAATGCAAGAAATGCAATTTACAAACCTTTACTCTTGAAAAGAGCCATATTTGCGAAATCTCTCATACCTCTGTGCTAATAGATTTTCCGTGTCCATCCCACAAAGATGCTCCAATTCTTCTAAAAGCAACTTTTTAATTACATCAACAGTTTCTTTTAGATGATTCAAGATTCCCTCAGACGCTTCAGGAATGATTTCCTCGATAACGCCATTTTTTAAGAGGTCTGGTGCTGTCAGCTTCATAAGCTGTGCCGCTTCTCCCACTCTATCCGGCGTTCTCCACAAGATACTGGAAAACCCTTCCGGTGAAAGTACCGCATACATACCATTATCCAGCATCCAGACACGATCAGCCAACGCCAACGCCAGAGCACCGCCACTGCCACCTTCCCCGATAAAAATGCTGATGATAGGCGTTTTCAGCCCTGCCATTTCTATCAGATTTCGTGCAATCGCTTCTCCCTGCCCTCGTTCTTCAGCTCCCACACCACAATAGGCGCCAGAGGTATTGACAAACAAAATCACTGGTCTGCCAAACTTTTCTGCCTGCTTCATCAAGCGTAATTGTTTCCGATACCCTTCCGGATTTGGGGAACCAAAACTTCTACTTAAATTCTCTTCGATACTATGACCTTTTTGTACACCAATTACTGTAATAGGTCGCCCCTCCAGAGAAGCGATACCGCCCACAATGGCTTTATCATCTCCATAACAACGGTCGCCATGAAATTCTATAAAATCTTCAAAAAGATTATCGATAAACTCCAATGTTGTGGGTCTGGAAACCATTCTTGCCCTCTTCACAATTTCCATGGCTTTATTCATGACTTATGCCCCCTTGTACGCAGTGTAATTTCAATATTTTGACCAAAGTTTCTTTCATTTCTGGTCTTTTTACAATGCTATCCACGAAGCCATGTTCCAGCTGAAATTCCGCCGTTTGGAACTCATCGGGTAACTTCTCGTTTATAGTGCCTTCAATCACACGACGGCCGGCAAACCCGATGGTCGCTCCAGGCTCAGAGAGAATAATGTCCCCCAAGCTAGCAAAGCTAGCTGCAACACCACCCGTTGTAGGGTCTGTCATAACAGAAACATAAAGCAGTCCTTCTTTGTTGTGACGAGACAGGGCAGCACTGGTTTTAGCCATCTGCATCAAGGAAATAATCCCCTCCTGCATACGGGCTCCCCCTGAAGCAGTAAAAATAATAATAGGCAATTTGCGTGCTGTGGCACCTTCAATAGCTCTTGTGATTTTTTCACCAACCACAGAACCCATAGAGCCCATCATAAAACGGCTATCCATAACCGCAAAAACTGTATCAAATCCGCCAATTTTACAGAGCCCTGTGACAACACCCTCTTTAAGCCCGGAATTTTCTTGGGCTTTTTCGATGATTTTTTCATAATCCGGATAGCCCATGGGGTTTTTCGATTCCATAGAAATATCCCATTCCTCAAAGCTTCCCTCATCACAAATCAACTCGATACGCTCCCATGCAGACAGTCGGAAGTGTCCACCACAGAAAGGACAGATTTTATAAGCACTGATTTCTTTTGTATAAATTGTTTTTTTACATTTCCCACATTTAACCCACATACCATTTGGTATACTGGGGGCTTCTTCCACTGTTTCGTAGTTAGTCTCCGGAGGATTGACTTTGATATAATTTTTTTTCTTAAATAAAAGCATCTATTTCCCCTCCGTCTATTATTTTATCATTTCATCAGCAATAAAAGAAGTATCAAACTCTCCCCTGCCGTATTTTTCATTCGCTAGTATTTCTTCTAAAAATTCTATATTGGTAATCACGCCATCAATAATAAATTCATGCAGACAGCGCTGCATTTTAGCAATAGCCTCTGCTCGGTCTTTTCCATGGACAATAACCTTTGCTAGCATAGAATCATAAAAAGGCGAAATTTGACAGCCTGCATAGATGGAGCTGTCAACTCTGGTTCCCATACCGCCGGGCATCAACAGATAGTTGATGTGTCCGGGAGAAGGCGTAAAATCCTTTTGCGGATCTTCTGCATTAATACGGCACTCTATGGCGTGGCCATGAATGGATACATCCTCCTGCTTTAATGTCAGCTCCATACCTGCCGCAATTTTCAGCTGTTCCTTTACAATATCAATGTCTGTGACCATTTCTGTTACGGGGTGTTCCACCTGAATACGGGTATTCATTTCCATAAAATAAAATGCCCCATCTTTGTCGTATAAAAACTCAATGGTTCCTGCGTTTTCATAGCCCACAGTCTTTGCCGCTTTGACAGCAGCACTCCCCATAGCTTCCCTGATTTCGGAAGAAAGAACAGGCGAAGGTGCCTCTTCCATCACCTTCTGGTTTCTTCTCTGCATGGAGCAATCCCTTTCGCCAAGGTGAATCACATTGCCGAAACAATCACCCAGCACTTGAATCTCAATATGTCTTGCATGTTCAATCACTTTTTCCATATATAATTTATCATCACCGAAGGCCGCTATCGTTTCACTTTTTGCCCCTTCGTAAGCATTTTTTAAATCCTTTTCTTGCCGCACAATTCGGATTCCTTTGCCTCCGCCACCGGCAGAAGCTTTAATCATCACAGGATAACCCAATCGTTTTGCCATTTTCAGTGCATCGTCGGCCGTTTCCACAATACCATCACTTCCGGGGATTACAGGTACGCCAGCCTTTTGCATAAGCACTCTGGCATTTGCTTTGTTTCCCATTTGGTCGATGACTTCCGGTGACGGGCCGATAAACTGAATGTTACACGCGCGGCACATTGCCGCAAAAGTACTATTTTCTGCCAAAAACCCAAACCCGGGGTGTATGGCCTGGGCCTGTTTCGCCACAGCCGCACTGATGATATTTTCCATATTCAAATAGCTTTCACTACCCTTGGCTGGGCCGATACAAACGGCTTCATCAGCCAGTTGGGTGTGGAGGGCATCTCTATCCGGCTCCGAAAAAACCGCTACAGTCTGTATTCCCATTTCCCGACAGGCTCTTATGACTCTAACTGCAATTTCCCCCCGATTGGCAATCAATACTTTAC
>CAZCDP010000106.1:1380-5481 GCA_964497675.1 uncultured Candidatus Epulonipiscium sp. | reverse complement strand
ACCTACCGGTACATCGATAGCACTGGAAACAAGACGGTGCTGTTGATTTTCAACAGAACGAGCCCCTACTGCGATATAGGATAACATATCATCTACATAAGGCAGGTTTTCAGGATAGAGCATTTCATCTGCCGCTGTCATGTGAGATTCATGGATGGCACGAATATGCATTTTTCTAAGGCTGATAATACCTTTTAAAATATTGGAGCCTTTTTCCGGGTCAGGCTGGTGGAGCATTCCCTTGTAGCCTTCGCCAGTAGTTCTGGGTTTGTTGGTGTAGATTCTTGGAATGATAAAAAGCTTGTCCTTTACTTCTTCGTTGATTTTAGCTAAGCGGGACACATAGTCACAGACAGCATCCTCATCACTGGCAGAGCATGGACCGATAATAACAAGAAATTTATCGCTTTTGCCTTCTATGATACGTTTGATTTCTGCATCCCGTTCTGCCTTGATGGCTTTCAGCGTGGAAGACATAGGAACGGAAGCGATTAATTCCTCCGGTGGTGGTATGATTTGTTCGATTTTGAAACTCATGGCAATCTATCCTTTCGTACAGATATTTTTTATTTTGAAAATAACTGTGAAATAATCTTTTCCGCAGTCTGATATTGAAAATATTTTTTTTTCATAGTATACTGGATACTATGCTTACTACTATATAGAAAAACAATATTTTTTGCAAGGATTTTATGGTAGTATTATGTCGAATACCAGATAAAAAATGGCAGCATTTACAGAAAATATTGCCATTTTACAGAAAGAATAGAGGAGTGATTTTCGTGGCAGATGAGAAAAAAACCATATTCAGCGGAATGCAGCCTTCGGGGTTCGTGACCTTGGGCAATTATTTAGGTGCTTTAAATAACTGGACAAAATTACAGGATGAATATAACTGCCTGTACTGTATTGTAGATATGCACGCCATTACAGTACGTCAGGACCCCGCAAAGCTTCGCAGACAGGCGAAAGAACTGCTGATGCAGTATATCGCTGTTGGTCTTGATCCTGCAAAAAATATCATTTATTATCAATCCCATGTACCCCAGCACGCGGAGTTAGGCTGGGTTTTGAATTGCTTTACCTATATGGGCGAATTGGGCAGAATGACCCAGTATAAAGATAAATGCCAGACCCATGCGGACAATATCAATGCAGGCTTATTTACCTATCCTGTACTGATGGCGGCGGATATTCTTTTATATCAGGCGGATTTGGTGCCTGTAGGGGAAGACCAACGTCAGCATCTGGAAATTACCAGAGATATTGCAAGCCGTTTCAATGGTATTTATGGTGACGTCTTTACGGTTCCGGAAGCTTATATTGGAAAAGTGGGAGCCCGTATCATGGCATTACAAGACCCATCTAAAAAAATGTCAAAATCTGATGAGAATAAAAATAATACCATTGCGTTGATGGATGACCCTGCTGTTATCCTGAATAAGGTAAAAAGAGCAATGACGGATTCTGAAAATGAAGTTCGGTTCAGCGAGGACAAGCCGGGTATTTCTAATTTGCTTAATATTTATTGTGCGGTAACGGAAAAAACAGTTGCCGAGGCAGAACGGGAATTTGCTAACGTTAGTTATGGTGCTTTTAAAACAGCAGTCGGCGAGGCCGTTGTTGCAAATCTGGAACCGATACAGAAAAAGGTAAAGGATTTGGAGAAAAATCAGGACTATATGGATGAAATTATCAAAGCAGGTGCAGAAAAAGCAAGCCGTCTTGCCGATAGAACACTACGCAAAGTTCATAAAAAAGTAGGCTTCCCTCCAAGAATACACTAGGATATTAGGGAAGAATTTGCTTTTAAATGGGATCAATATTCTAAGGATAAGACTTATAGGAAGATTCCTTATAAAAAAGAACAATGAAGTTTTTAAACAAGAGAAAAATTTGAGCATGGCTTGAATTTTCATATTGAGATGTTCCTTGCCTAACCATCTCGAAAATAAAAAACAGGGAGGTTTTATCTATGAAAGAAACAATTTGCCGCCAGGCTGCGGCTATGCAACAAAGAAGTAAGATTACACCAAGAGCCATTGCCTTTACAGGCATCATCGCCGCAGCATATGCGGTGGCGACATTGGCGATTGCACCCCTAAGCTTTGGACCCATACAGCTTCGTTTTTCAGAAGTGCTGGTACTTCTGGCATTTTTGGATAGCGCTTATGCGCCGGGGCTGATTTTGGGATGTATCATTGCTAACTGCTTTAGTCCTATGGGGATGGTAGATGTAGTTGTGGGGACAGCCTGTACTGCGGCGGCGCTCTTTGGCATTTCCAAGTCGAAAAGCCTGTTTACGGCTACGCTTTGGCCCACTATCTGCAATGCATTCATAGGCGTGGAGTTGCATTTCTTGTTGGGATTTCCCCTTCTTTTTTCCATGGCAACCGTAGCTTTAGGGGAATTTGCAGTAGTTACCTGTATTGGTTATCCGCTGTTCCGAAAGCTCTTTAGTAATGAAAAACTTGTTGAGCAGCTGAAAATCAGAAAATAAAGTCTTTACCCCGGTATCATTGTTTACCGGGGTGTTTTTTGCTCTTTACCAAATAACCTGGGTTGAAAGGATGGGAAACGGGAAATACAGAAAGAGTAGCTTGCCGCCCTTTGAAAGAGAGGGTGTAGGCAATGTCTATACCCTCGGTGCTGTCTTGCAAAGACATGGCTTTTTTATTTTCTTTGTATCTTTAAGAGAGAGTTGTAAAATTACAATAAAAAATGTATAAATTTTGGAAGACGGGCAATACTGAAACTAATTAGAATAGTGTTTATTTTAAGGCGTTTCGGAGGGGTATTATGGAAAAACGAGGATACTTATGGCTTATCGGCATTTGCGTGATAGTGGGTGTTAGCAGCTTTATTTTAATGACGGCTTTTTTAAAAAGTGATATGGGAAAAAAACCGGTACCGCAGACAGCACAAGCTGCGCAGACGGCAGAGCAGGAGAAAGCTATGGCCGAGCAGGCTGTGGCGACGGATATGGCAAAAATTCAGCCCTCAACGAAAATGGTTTATCAGTACTATTATCCTGTCGACGGCGTTATGAAAGAGCAAGAAGATACGCCGCCTTATTTTTTGTTGGACAGGACTTTTCAGGATATGCAAAGTCTATATGAGGATTGGCAGATTGTTTCCTTTTCCAATGCAGAGGTAGTGATGCGGCGCACGATGGAGGGCAAAAGCGAAGAAAGATATATCGTCAGTCAAAAGGATGGCTTTGTAGCGGTTTTTTACGAAGAGGAACAAAATGGAGAGAGTCTTCATGAATTGACAGATACACCATTATCCTCCTTGCCCATAGAAGAACGGGAAAGATTGAAAGAAGGAATTTCTGTTACAGGAGAAGAAAATTTGTCGAAGATTTTAGCGGATTACGGAAGTTGAAAAAAAGTTATGGTGAATTTGTCGATATTATAAAAAGAAAACTTAAAAAATTCATGAAATATATCATAAAAATTGATTTTTCCCGTAGACAAAGAACAATGCGGGTGTTATAATAACGATGTGAAAACTCCCCAATATTTTCACAACGCAACTTACCAAGTTGCAATCCCAATAAGAAATACCTTCTCTTTGAGGAAAAAAGACTATCATCGGCAGGTAGTCTTTTTTCATGTCATAAAATAAATATTCATTGGATGGGGATTTGGTATATAATGAAAATATAACAACTCGACGGGGGAGAAACGGAATGAAAACTTCGGAATTATATCACCAATTAAGTGATACAGAAAAAGTGATGGTGCAATCAAAAATCTATAGAGATATCCTGAATATGGAAGCTGTTTTTAGTGATGAAACAGAAAATTTCAGAAGTCCGCAGGAACCCGAGGAAACAGACAGTGTCCAAATTTTTATCAGAACAGGGCGGGATAATGTGGACGAGGTTCGTCTTTGCTTTGGTAATACAAAAAAGAAAATGAACAAAAGCAGTACAAAAGGTCTTTTTGATTTTTATATGGCAACACTGCCGCCAGGGAAGGAAACGGTGTATTACTATTTTGAATTAACCAAAAACAACAGGAACTATTTTTATACAAAAAAAGGATTCCGGCAAATACCCCAAACGGATGAATTGTTTTCTTTGATTCGCAATTT
>CAZCDP010000106.1:0-1370 GCA_964497675.1 uncultured Candidatus Epulonipiscium sp. | reverse complement strand
AAACACCGGATTGGGCAAAGGGTGCGGTAATCTATCAAATTTATATTGACCGGTTTTACAATGGCGACAAAAATAATGATGTTAAGACAAATGAATATCTATATTTAGGCAAACCTGTGCAGGCGGTTGGGGACTGGAATCAGCTGCCGGAGGTGGAGGACATTCGCAATTTTTATGGCGGTGATTTGCAAGGGGTGCTGGATAAGCTGGATTATATCGAGGACTTAGGCATAGAAGTTATTTATTTCAATCCTATTTTTGTTTCCCCCAGCAATCATAAATATGATATTCAGGATTATGACCATATTGACCCCCATGTGGGTATTATTGTGGAGGATGGCGGAGAACCTCTGGGGTTTGAGCAGTTTGAAAACCGTTATGCAACCATGTATGTACAGCGGACTACAAACGAGAAAAATCTGGAGGCTAGTGACGCCTTCTTTGCTGAATTTGTTGCAGAGGCCCACAAACGTGGAATACGTGTGATATTGGATGGTGTTTTCAATCATTGTGGTGCATTTAATAAATGGATGGACAGGGAGGGTTTTTATCGTGCTTCGGGTATGTATCCTTCAGGGGCATTTCAGGAAAAGGAGAGTATATATCGCAATTATTTCCGATGGTATGAGGATGGCACCTATGAAGGTTGGTGGGGGCTTCCCAATCATCCCAAGCTGAATTTTGAAGAATCGGAAGAATTATGTCAGTATATTTTGGAAGTAGGGAAAAAATGGGTTTCTCCTCCTTACTATGCAGATGGATGGCGTTTGGATGTGGCGGCGGATTTGGGGAAAACCCTGGAGTTTAACCACAGCTTCTGGAAAAAATTCAGAGAGGCTGTGAAAGGTGCAAATGCGGATGCCATCATTTTAGCGGAGCATTACGGGGATGCATCTTCCTGGTTACAGGGCAATCAGTGGGATACTATCATGAATTATGATGCATTTATGGAGCCGGTGTCCTGGTTTTTGACAGGCATGGAAAAGCACAGCGAAGATTTCCAGAAAGGAATGTTGAACAATGCTGCTGCATTTGTATCGTCCATGGAGCATCAGATGGCACAGCTTTCTATACAAGCATTGCAGACTTCTATGAATGAGCTTTCCAATCATGACCATTCCCGTTTTTTGACGAGAACCAATCAGACTGTGGGCAGACTTCATACCCGAGGCCACGAAGGGGCAGACCAAGGAATAAATAAGGGTGTTATGAAGGAAGGCGTATTGATACAGATGACATGGCCCGGGGCACCGACGGTATATTATGGTGATGAGGCAGGGCTGACGGGTTGGACCGACCCAGATAACCGCCGCACTTATCCTTGGGGAAGAGAGGACGAATCGGGCGGTCGATTACACGGGAAACAAGGA
>CAZCDP010000105.1:0-5613 GCA_964497675.1 uncultured Candidatus Epulonipiscium sp. | reverse complement strand
TATACAAAAGACTGGAAAATCAGACAGAAAATACTGTTAATGAGGATTCTGCTCAAGTATTCCAAGATAATAAAGCCGATGGCTTAAATCAAATGATGCAAACTCTTCAAAATTCAGTAAAGAAACCAGGAGTTGCAGAGGATACTACAAGCTTGAAGGCTTCAGGTGATGTCGAAAAGAGGGGCAGTGACATTGCCAATCAGTATAATCTTCCAGAAGCAGAAGACTTAAAAGTAGTCAAAAAAGGTTTCAGCGGTGAAGATATTGTTTTTAAGTTGAAGAATTTAAACAAAGACAGTGCTGGTGAGGAAAGTCTTAATATGAAAGATGGCATAAAAGAAAGTACAAGCCATTTTGTACATAAAGATATAACGGCCGAAAATCATTTTGATGTTGTTAATATCAAGGTTGGAGATACACCGGTACAGGATAAATGGGGCGTGTTGGCTGAAAAAATAGCCAAGGAAGTTACTATAAAGGCTAATAATAACAAGAACGAGTTTGAAGTTCAGCTTGCTCCAAAGGAACTGGGGAAAATACATATTAAGATACTGTTTGAAAATGGAAAAGCTGCTGTATCTATGGTTTGCTCAAATGAAAAAACTTTAAGCCTTTTGTCAGAAAGGGCAAAGACAATCAGCGGCATTGTTGAATCGAATACAGGTTATTCTTCAGTTGTTACGATTGAAAAAGAAAAGGACGGACATAGCCAGCAAAGGGATGACAACTATGATGGCAGAGGACAAAGGGGAAATCAAGAGGATTCTAATCAAAAAAACAAGAGGAATAACAGAGAAACGAACATGGATTTTATACAAAAAATCAGATTGGGTATGATTTCGCAAAATGATGTTGAGCGAGTATAAGACTAGAAAGCAAAGGGGGGATTAGCCGTGGCAGGAAATACAATAGGTGATATTTCCTTATACAATACGAGTAATTATAAGGGAACAGATGCCATAAAGAAAAATAATACGACAAAAAAGCCGGAAACGACGAACCGTACTATTGGTGATAATACGCTGGATATGGATGACTTTATGAAGCTTTTAGCCGCACAGTTGCAAAATCAGGATATGATGAATCCTATGGATGAAAGCCAGTTTATGAATCAGATGGCACAGATGGCGACGGTTCAGGCGATGAATACATTTACGGATGTGGCAATTACTAGCTATGCGGCTTCTTTGGTGGGCAAAGAAATTACAGTAGCCGAAACAGGAAATGATGGTGCTATTAAAGAAGTGGTTGGAACGGTAACGGCTGCAGGACTGTATGGCGGTAAGCAGATAGTTTTTGTGAATGATAAAAGCTATTATTTACCTCAAATCATGGCAATCGGAAAACTTCCCAAGCAAGAAGTGGACAGCAAGAATGACGGAAATACAGTAAACAAATTAAGTGATTCTGAAAATGAAACGAAACCTGCAAATGCATTATAACAAAAATAAGCATTTAAAAATAGTTGGAGGGAGGTATGTTTTCCTGTGATTCATAAAATACAGGAGTACCCTGTTAATAAACCAAAGAGTAACATTGTAAATAACAATGCCAACGGCAGTATAAGACCAAACCCCGGCTATGGGATGAATTTTGAGGCGATACTGAGGGAGCAGTTCAATAAAAGCCAAGGTTTGCAGCTATCAAAGCACGCAAAGGAAAGGACTGCGCAAAGAGGTATTGAAGTTACAAGAGATGTAATGAATACATTAAATGACGCTGTGATTCAGGCAAGGGAAAAAGGGGCAAAAGATATTGTAATAATTAGACAAGAAGATGTATTTATTGTCAATGTACCAGGCAATGTTGTGGTTACGGCAATGTCAGCAGAGGAAAGTAAAAACAATATATATACTAATATTGATAGTGCTGTTATCGTATAGCTGGACCATTTATGGGGGCTATTAGGTTTATCCGTATGATAATCCTTAAGCAGTACAGAAGAGTGGGAAGGAGATTTAATAATGGTTAAATCAATGTTTTCGGGAATTTCAGGTTTACGCTCCCATCAGCAAAAGATGGACGTTATAGGTAATAATATAGCGAATGTAAATACGTTTGGCTATAAATCAGGACGTGTGACTTTTAAGGAATCAATCTATCAGACAACTATGAATTCAAGTAATGGTAACGAGATATACGGAGGTTCAAACCCTTCGCAGATAGGATATGGTTCCCAAGTAGGAACCATTGACCTGATGTTTACTACAGGTGCCTATGCGCCTACTGACAGTGCGACAGACTGTATGATAGATGGACAAGGGTTTTTCCTTGTGGGTAAAAAGCCTACAGAGAGTGGACGAGCTAAAGTGAATGAACTTATTCTGACCAGAGTGGGTAATTTTGTTTTAGATGGGGATGGATATTTGGTTGACGGCAATAAAAATGTTGTCTATGGTGTTCCGGGTACACCAGATCCTGCTACGGGTAATTTTACACCGGAGGAATCAGGCACAGAAGAAGGATATGAAGAGCTTATACCAGTGCGTGTCCCAAAAGCCGATGGCAGTGCAGCTACGGATAATAAGGATCTTATGAACTTAAGCGGAATCAGCATTGATGCCAGTGGATTTATAATTGGTACAAATGCTGCTAACAATGTGCCAACAAAAATCGGTAAGATTGCTCTTGCCAATGTACCAAACCCAAATGCTCTTGAAAAAACCCAAGGGCCTTACTATAAGGTGGTAAATAATACAGGTGAAGTTAAGGCTTTTGCACCAGGTATCGGTTCAACAGGTAAACTATTATCAAACGGATTGGAAATGGCAAATGTGGATTTAGCAAAAGAGTTTTCTGAAATGATTACAACCCAAAGGGGATTTCAGGCGAATACAAGAATCATTACTGTTACAGATGAAATGTTGCAAGAACTTGTTAATTTAAAACGTTAAAACAAAAAAATGGTTATTTCTGTGGGTGAACCATAGAAATAACCATTGAAATTGAAACTTATGGCCATGTTTTGCATATCATTGGTTAGAAATATTGGCATTATGATGTAGATAAGTTTAAAAACTTAGTGAGGAATAAGGCTTTTATATACTGAATTAGATAAAGGAACACAGTTTTTTAAATTTAAATTTTAATATGAATAAGGAGAAATGCTATGATAAAGCTGACAACATTAAATGGAGATCAAATTGTGATTAATTGTAACCAGATAGAATCTATAGAAACAATACCGGAATCAAAGATTATTCTTTTGAATAAAGATTTTTACATAGTAAAGGAAAACGCAGATGAAATCATAGATAAGGTCATTGAATATAATGCAAGAATTTATACATTACAAAAGAAAATACTGATAATCGATAACGTTGATAAAAACTTATAATAATATTAAATTTATGGCAGGGGATTAGTATGGATTTAACGACAATTATAGGAATTGTTTTAGGAATGGCTTTAGTATTGTTTGGAATTAAAATTGAAAATCTAGGTAGCTTTTGGAGCGCTGAGAGTGTTTTGATTGTTTTAGGTGGAACGATAAGTGCAATTATTGCAAGTTATCCGGTCAGTACTTTGAAGCAGGTGCCTAAGCATTTTAAAATATTGGTTAGAGGAAATAGATATAATCCAATGCAGTATATTGATATATTGGTAGAATTGGCACAAGTGGCAAGAAAAAATGGGTTACTGGCACTGGAAGAAAGAGCAGCGCAGATGGACGATCCGTTTTTTAAGCAAAGTCTTATGCTTATTGTAGATGCAACAAATCCAAACAAGGTAAAGGGAATTCTTAATAATGACCTTGATTTTTTATCGGAACGGCATGATGAAGGAGTAGATATATATGAGAGGGGAGCCGCCCTTGCACCTGCTTTTGGTATGATAGGTACCATTATTGGCCTTGTTATTATGCTTAAATCCATGAACCTAGAAGCTGACGGAGCGGATGCTTTAAGCGAAAATATGGCCATTGCTTTAATTACTACGTTTTATGGCAGCTTACTTGCAAACTTAATTTTTCTTCCTATTGCAAAAAAATTAAAGATACGTAATGATGAAGAATACCTCTGTAAACAAATTATTATTGAAGGGGTATTATCAATACAATCTGGGGAAAACCCCAATTTCCTAAAAGAAAAGCTTATATCTTTTCTAGCACAGCATGAAAGGGACAGAATCATGAATACAGAGGGTGGACAGGGAGGAAAAAAAGAGAAAAAAAGAAAAATAAAAAATAAAAAATAACGTGATCTTTTATAAAGAAATTAGGTGTTAAAATTGAGGAGGAAAAAAAAACAAGGTGATTCAGGGGGAAATTGGCTCACTACATATGGGGATATGGTTACGTTGTTACTGTGTTTCTTTGTAATGATGAATTCTATGTCTTCTATGGATAGTGCTAAATGGGAGATTCTTGTAAAAAGTTTTAATCCGAGTTCAGAAGAAATTTCACAAATTGTTGACGGAGCAAAACAACAGGAGGGCGATAATTTTATAGAAGGACAAATTGAGAGACCCATTGACCCAATAGAAAATTTTGATGATTTGTATTATCAGTTGTCTAAATATGTACAAGAAAACAATCTGGATGCAGATGTAGAGGTTTCTAAGGGGGATGGTTTTACCTTTATTACTTTCAAAAATAACGTTTTTTTTGATGGGGATAGCTATAGGTTGAAAGAAGATGGAAAAAAGATTTTGGATGATTTTGCCTATGCAATCAGTGATGTAAAAGATAGTATAGAAGAGATACGAGTTTTAGGGCATACATCTCAAGCTAAGCCTGATGAAGTAAATGAAATATCAAGTGATAGATTTCTTTCTTCTAATAGAGCGACAGAGGTGCTTGTATATTTCCAAAAAAAGAATTTGATTGATCCTTCAAAATTAGTATCAAGTTCATATGGACAGTTCAGACCGATTAGTTCCTTTGATACACGGGAGAACAGGGCAAAAAACAGGAGAGTAGAGATTCTGATTACGAAAAGCAATGGTGTTACAAAAAGTCTTCAAGAATATTATTCAGAAGCCTATGGAAGCAAGGAATAATATGAGAAAGGAGGAGAAACTGTAAATGGCAGAGGTTTTGTCACAAAGTCAAATAGATGCACTCATTAATTCTGCAAAGGAAGAAAATCTTGATACGGAAATTTTTCAAGAACAAGGTGAAAAAAAGTATCGGAAATATGATTTTTACAGTCCTAAAAAATTTACAAAAGACAGGTTAAAGCTACTGAAAACTGTTTATGAAAATTATGCAAGATTTGTTTCATCAAGGCTTAATGGTCTGCTTCGGGTAAATAGTGAAGTAGAAGTAGTTGCTGTAGAAGAACAGAGATATTATGAGTTTAGTAATGCATTGTTCGATAAAGATGTGTTGGCACTAGTCAACACCAAAGTATCCAAAAATTCGGAAGATGCTCTCGTTGTATTACATAT
This sequence comes from uncultured Candidatus Epulonipiscium sp., assembly GCA_964497675.1. GTDB lineage: Bacteria > Bacillota > Clostridia > Lachnospirales > Anaerotignaceae > CAZCDP01. The sequence continues at coordinate 222 of CAZCDP010000105.1, read as the reverse complement.
CACTCCGCAGCTCATGTTGAGTATGATAGACAGAAGGCTTGGGGGAACAGGTGAGAATGGTGCTGCTGTTTCCTCCTCTTATAGCTATACGGATATAGAATTGTCTTTGTATGAAAATATGATTAAATATATAGTAGATGTTATGAAGGATGGGTGGTCTAATTACGTAGACATAGATTTTAATTTCCACAGAATTGAGACTGCACCGGGAATGATGCAGGA
>CAZCDP010000104.1:1667-5633 GCA_964497675.1 uncultured Candidatus Epulonipiscium sp. | reverse complement strand
AGGTGTACGTCCTGTGGACGTTATGATTTCCAAAGAGGAAATAAAAGGCACCCATATTCCCGTAGCAGTTTTTGAAAACCTTGGAGATGAAAGAAGAATTTCAGTAAGAGTTGGGGAAATGTTTTTAAGCATGACGACCAGCGAGGAGATTTCTTACGAAAAGGGGCAGATGGTTCAGCTTGCCTTCCACGAAGAGAGAACCCATCTTTTCAATCCAGAAACAGGAGAACGAATTAGAGCATAAAAAGAATGGTACGGAGGTGAAACTATCACTGTGCTTTCCCATAAAGAAAAATAAAATTGAACAGAAGAAAGGATGATTTGCAATGAGAAATATTCCTGAAACAATGAAAGCCCTTGTAGCGTATGGCAATGGTGATTACCGTTTAGAATTAAATTATCCAACACCAGAATGTGGCCCCGATGATATTATCATCAAAACAGAGGCCTGTGGTATTTGTGCCGGCGACTTGAAATGCCAGCATGGTGCAGCTATGTTCTGGGGTGACGAAACACAGCCTTCCTGGGTAAAGCCTCCTTTTATTCCGGGACATGAATTTCTTGGAACCATTGTGGAGATGGGGGAAAATGTAAAGGGCCATAAACTTGGGGACAGAATCACAGCAGACCAAATCGTACCTTGTGGTGAGTGCCGTTTCTGCAAAGATGGACATTACTGGATGTGCCAGCCCCATAATATCTTTGGATTTCAAAATTCAAACAACGGTGGTATGGCAGAGTATGTGCGTTATCCAAAAACAGCAGTGATATATGATGTTCCGAAAGATATGCCATTGAAACAGGCACTTTTAATAGAGCCTTATGGCTGCTCCAAACATTGTGTGGATAGAGCTCAGATTGGAAGCGAGGACATTGTAGTTCTTTCTGGTGCAGGCACATTAGGTCTTGGCATGGTAACTTATGCGAGAATGCGGAATCCGAAAAAACTCATTGTTTTGGATATGAATGATGATAGACTTGCAAAAGCAAAAGAATTTGGTGCGGATATTATTTGGAATCCTGTTAGAGTAGATGTTGTGGAAGAAATCATGAAATTGACTGACGGCTACGGCTGTGACATTTATATTGAAGCAACAGGGCATCCTTCCAGTGTGATACAGGGAATGTCTATGATTCGAAAACTAGGTCGTTTTGTAGAATTTAGCGTATTTGGTGCGCCTACTACCTTAGACTGGTCTATCATCGGAGATAGAAAAGAACTGGATGTACTGGGTTCTCACTTAAGTCCATACTGCTTCCCTTTTGTTATCGAGAATATTGCCAATGGTAATCTGAAAACAAAGGACGTTGTAGGCCACAGCTTCCCGATTGAAGAATGGGAAACAGCCTTTGATTATGCAACTGGAAAACATGGTGATTTCAAAGTAGCGATCACATTCTAAGATATTGGTTGCAAGATAGGTAGGAACAGGAGGCGAGAATTCTATGGCAAAGTATGTAATTGGTATTGATTTTGGCACATTGAGTGCCAGAGCCATTTTGGTTGATGTGTCCAATGGCGAGATGATAGCCAGCTCTGCAATGGATTACCCCCATGGTGTCATGGAAAAAGTACTGCCCGATGGTGTAACGAAGCTGGAGCCGGATTGGGCATTACAGCATCCAAAGGATTATCTGGAATGTACTCAAAAAATATTATCTGATGTTCTGGAAGAAACAAAAGTTGACCCTAAAGATATTATCGGTGTCGGCACGGATTTTACAGAGTGTACCATGCTCCCTACGCTGGCGGACGGAACACCTCTTTGTTTTTTGAAGGAATATGAAGGGAATCCCCATGCTTATGTAAAGCTTTGGAAGCACCATGCTGCCCAGGATGAGGCAAATAAGCTCAATGAAATTGCTGAACAACGAGGGGAAGAATTTTTGGCATACTATGGAGGAAAGATTTCTTCTGAGTGGATGTTTCCAAAGATTTGGCAGATTTTAAAGGAAGCACCGGAAATTTATAAACGTGCAGAGCGTTTTATGGAGTTGGCTGATTGGATTACCCTGATGCTGACAGGAGAGGAGAAGCGTAACAGTTGCACGGCTGGCTATAAATCAATTTGGCAGAAAAAAATGGGGTTTCCTTCCAATGATTTTTTGAAAGCATTGGATCCTCGTCTGGAACACGTCGTAGACGAAAAAATGTCCCGTACTATTTATCCTGTGGGGACAAAAGCAGGAACCATTACGGAAGAAAGTGCAAAATGGACAGGTCTTTGTGTGGGAACGGCAGTTTCTGTGGGTGTTGGCGATGCTCATGGTGCTGTACCTGGAGCAGGTATCATTGAACCGGACATTATGCTTATGGTAATTGGTACATCTGGATGTGATATGATGGCTAGCAGCCAAGAAATCAAGGTACCGGGTATGTGTGGTATTTGCGAAGATGGTATTCTGCCCGGTTATTTCGGCTACGAGGCCGGTCAATCCTGTATGGGGGATCATTTTGCATGGTTCGTAAATAACTGTGCGACCAAGGAAATAGAGGAAGGTGCAGAAAAAGCAGGAAAGAGTGTAACAGCTTATCTCAACGATTTAGCACAAGCCATTAAACCCGGGGAAAGTGGACTTTTGGCACTGGATTGGTGGAACGGTAACCGTTCTGTATTGGTAGATGTTGATTTGACAGGAGCTATGTTCGGTATGACAACAACAACAACAGGAGCAGAAATGTATAAAGCCCTAGTGGAAAGCGTTGCTTACGGAAAACGTATGATTATCGATACCTTTATAAAAAATGGTGTAAACATTCGAAAACTCTATGCTACGGGTGGTATTGCAGAAAAAAGTTCTTTTGTGATGCAGACCTTTGCGGATGTTATCCATATGCCGGTGTACGTTGCAGCGGCACCGCAAGCAACAGCTATGGGTGCGGCTATGTTTGGTGCTGTGGCGGCAGGAAAGGCTTGCGGAGGGTATAATACAATATCTGAAGCGGGAAATGCTATGGGGGGCGGTATCAAAACCGTCTATGAACCGAATCCGGAAGCGGCGGAAATTTATGAAGAGCTTTATCAAGAGTATGTCAAGTTACATGATTATTTCGGTAGAGATTCCAACAGTGTGATGAAACGGTTAAAAACAATTAAAAAAGAGGTTCGTCAGAAATAAATATAGAAATAATTTCAGGGTGAGGACAATAGCTTCACCCTGAAATTATATAAACACAGGGTTTAAAAATTGGTAAAAGTACAAAGGAGGAAGCTTTATGCTGGAAGATTTAAAAAAACAAGTTTGCGAGGCGAATCGCCTGTTGCCCAAAGAGGGGCTTGTGACACTGACATGGGGGAATGTAAGTGCCATTGACCGTGAGAGGGGTCTTGTGGTTATCAAGCCTAGCGGCGTAGAATATGAGGATCTAACACCTGAAAAAATGGTTGTAGTGGATTTAGATGGCAATGTAGTGGAAGGGGAACTTTGCCCATCCTCTGATACACCCACCCATGTAGTATTATATCGCAATTTTCTAGAAATTGGCGGAATTGTGCATACCCATTCTACTTATGCTACCTCATGGGCACAGGCAAATACTGATATTCCTGCCTTTGGTACAACCCATGGAGATTATATGTATGGAAATATTCCTTGCACCAGAAGAATGACCACAGAGGAGATACAGGGGAATTATGAGGTGGAGACGGGAAATGTTATCATTGAAGAATTTCAGCAAAGAGGCGTAAAGCCCGATGCCATGCCCTGTGTATTGGTGGCGAGCCATGGTCCTTTCACATGGGGCAAGGATGGCATAGATGCGGTGCATCATGCAATCGTATTGGAAGAGGTGGCAAAAATGGCTCTTTTTACGAAACAGATTAGGAGTGGTGCTTTTCCTATGCAACAGGAACTGGCAGACAAACACTATTTCAGAAAACATGGTACAAGTGCTTATTATGGTCAAAAGTGAGGGGCTTGTCAGTAAAAAAGGAGGTTTGATTTTGAAAGAGTTGGAGAAGACAT
>CAZCDP010000104.1:0-1657 GCA_964497675.1 uncultured Candidatus Epulonipiscium sp. | reverse complement strand
ATTAAAAACAATATGCAAAAAACACCGACATAAAATCGGTGTTTTTGCACGTAGTTAAGAATTCAGGTGTAGAGATTAAATTGAAAGAGAAAGAGAAAACATTTCGATTGGGATTATATGAAAAAGCAATGCCTGTGGAACTGACGTGGGAAGAAAAATTTTTGGCGGCTAAGAAAGCAGGCTATGATTTTATAGAAATGAGTATAGATGAATCAGATGTTAAGATGACACGTCTGGATTGGGGAGAAAAAGAAATACAGGAAGTATTGGATGCGGCAAAAAAAGTTGGGATAGGTGCAGAATCTATTTGTTTTAGTGCACAGCGAAAGCATCCTTTGGGCAGTTGTCTGGAAGGTGCCGAGGAAAAAGCAATGGAAATTTTAGAAAAGGCAGTACTGCTTGCTATGAAAATGGGAATTCGTATCATACAGTTGCAGGGATATGACTGCTATTATGGAGAAACGACAAGCTTTGCTACAAAAGAACGTTTTTTTCGTAATCTGAAAAAAGCAACAGAGTTTGCGGCTATGTACGGCGTGACGCTGGCTATGGAAACCATGGAAAACGACTTTATGAATACCATTGAAAAAGCCATGTATTATGTAACAGAAATCAATTCCCCTTATTTGCAGGTGTATCCTGACATCGGCAACATTTCCAATGCTACGTCCTATGTTTGTAAGGACATACGAACAGGAAGGGGGCATATTGCTTCTGCACATTTGAAGGAAACAGTGCCGGGGAAATTCCGAGAAATCCCATTTGGAACGGGACAGGTGGACTTTCCGTCTGCCATTAAAGCTCTTCATGAACAGAGTGTCCGTCGGTTTGTGGCAGAGTTTTGGCATTTGGGAGAAGAAGATTGGCAGGAAATTTTAGAAAACAATCGGAGATTCTTGGAAATACAATTTGAGAAGGCCTTTGCTCTTTAAAGGAAGGAGGAAACCATATGGAATATGCAATCGGGCTTGATAATGGCGGCACCGTTATCAAAGCAGCTGTGTTTGATACAAAAGGGCGGGAAATTGCAGTATGCAGCAAACAAACGCCCGTTATCACGCCAAAACCAGGATATACGGAACGAGATATGGAGGATTTATGGGTAAATAACTGTGCCTGTATACGAGGCGTAATTGAAAAGGCAGGAATAAACCCTAAAGACATTGTGGGCGTTGCGGTCTGTGGTCATGGTAAAGGGCTTTATCCTTGGGGAAAAAATCAGAAGCCAGCTTATCATGGAATTATTTCCACCGATAGTCGTGGGTGGCAGTATCCGGAAAAATGGGAAGCAGATGGAACATGGGCGAAACTTTACCCTCAAATTTGCCAAAAATTTATGGCTTGCCAACAGGTGTCTTTATTGGCTTGGCTCAAGGAACATGAAAGAGAAGTTTACGATAATATACAATGGGTATTTTCTGTAAAAGATTATATACGATTCCGTCTGACGGGAGAAGCCTATTGTGAAGCCACAGATATTTCAGGCTCTGGCTTGATGGACATCAAAAATGGCTGTTTCGATAAAAACTTGCTGAAAGAATTGGGAATAGAGGAGGTTTACGAAAAATTAGCACCGATTCGGTATTCCTATGAGCTTTGTGGCAGGATTACCGAAGAGGCAGCAAAGCTAACAGGGCTTTTGCTGGGAACAGCCGTG
>CAZCDP010000103.1:0-5677 GCA_964497675.1 uncultured Candidatus Epulonipiscium sp. | reverse complement strand
GAGTGTAATGTTTTGAGCCACGTTTAAATGCGGAAAGAGATTAAATTGCTGAAAAACCATACCGATATTTTCACGAATTTTATTAATATCCGCTTTTTTGTCTGTCAGATTAAAGTCATCTACAACAACGCTACCGCCTGTTGGTTCTTCCAAAAAATTCATACACCTTAAAAACGTACTTTTTCCGGAACCAGACGGTCCGATGAGGCAAACAACTTCTCCCTCCTGAACCTCTAAATCAATACCTTTCAAGACCTCAAGGCTTCCAAAGCTTTTTTGAAGATTTTCAACTTTTACCTTTATCATTGGAGAGCCTCCTTTCTATGATCTGTGATACTTTGGTCAAAATCATGATCAAAATAAAATACATCACCGCAGCCATACCATAAACTTCAAAGCCACGGAAGGTTCTTGCCACAATCAGGTTACTGGCTTTCATCAATTCGCCCATACCGATTGCAGAAAGAATAGAGGTATCTTTCAATGTAATGATAAACTGATTAACGACAGATGGAATCACAATACGAATCGCCTGGGGAAGAATTACCTTTCTCATAGCTACATTATAAGGTAAGCCTAAGCTTCTTGCCGCTTCCATCTGACCCTTATTTACAGCGGATATACCGCTTCTGAAAATTTCAGATAAGTACGCGCCTGCATTTAAACTTAAAATGATGACACTGGCCTGAAACGCAGCCATCTGAAATCTAAACGCGGATGTCAGCCCAAAATATAAAAAGAATGCCTGAACCATCAGGGGCGTTCCTCTGATAATGTTTACATAAATATTAGATAATAAATTTAAAGGTTTAAACTTTGAAATCTTGCAAAAACAAGAAATCATACCTAAAACAATAGCTAAAATCAGAGATACAACTGTCATCTGAAGGGTCATTCCCATACCCTTAAGTAATTTGGGCAGACATTGAATGAAAAACTCGTAAAAGTTCATAAGTCATTACTCCCAGCAATTATTTCTGAATATATGTATCTAAGATTTCTTGATATTTCCCGCTTTCAACTACATTTTTGTAGCCGTCGTTAAACATCTTTAAAAGTTCTGCATTTTTGTCTTTTCCAACTGCAAAGCCATAAGAGTTTCCAGCTTCCATTTCAGTAATAATTTTCAGGCCAACACCCTGTGTAATGGCATAACCCATAACAGGATAGTCTTCAAAACAAGCTACTGAATTGCCAACAATAACATCCTGGTACATACTGTTGGAATCATCAAAAGTTACCAGTTCAAATCCGAACTCATCTTTGATGGATTCTGCAAAAGTAGAACCTTCTGTACCTGTCTTAACAGCTACTTTCTTACCCTTTAAATCTTTGTATTCTTTAATATCTTCGTTGTTAGCTGCAATACCCATTACAACACCGGAATCAAAATATGGATCGGAAAAATCGAATTTCTGCTGTCTGTCTTCTGTAATACTCATGCCTGCAATAACACCATCAGCCTGACCAGCCTCTAAAGCCTGCACAGCTGCGTTGAATCCCAGAACCTGTAAGTCTACTTTAAAGCCCTGATCTTCTGCGATTGCATTTAAAAGATCCATGTCAATACCAACGAATTTGCCATTTTCATCTTCAAATTCAAAAGGTGCAAAAGTTGTGTCTGTTGCAATTTTAAATGTTTTTACTTCACCCTCTGCATCCGCAGGCGCAGGTTCTTCTGCCGGTTTCGCACAACCTGCAAAGCCGAAAGCCATAGTGAGTGAAAGGACTGCTGCTACTGTTGCTTTAAAAAATTTCATAAAATCATACTCCTTTTCCTTTTATTTTTTATCATTCAAACTGGATACATACCATGAAAACATCTCTCCCGAACGTTCTCTTTTGTTCTCCAGCTATGATATACATAAAATTAATTCTTATGCAGACAGCGTTTTTCAGAAATAAAACACTATCTTATATATTATATTGTTTCTTATAGCACTTCACAAGGGTAAATTTAAGAATTCACTCTTTTTTTGATAAATTGCATATTTTTGATAAAAAATCTCTAAAAAAAGTAAAAAAAATGAGTAATATTTCCTTATAAAAACATTATGCCCCTCAATAAAATGAATAAAGATAACAAACACTCTAAATATTTACATTTCCTGCAACATTCCAAGCAAGGAACTTGTTCCCAATCTTTCGGCACCCAATTTTAAAAAAAGTTCTGCATCTGCAACACTTTTAATTCCGCCGGCCGCCTTAATTTTTGTTCCTGCGTCCACCGTTTTCGCAAAAAGTGCAACATCCTCTGGTGTCGCCCCCTCAGAACCAAAACCGGTGCTCGTTTTAATAAAATCTGCATCAGAACGGCTGATAATTTGGCAAAGTTTTATTTTTTCCTCGTCTGTTAGAAAACAGGTTTCCACAATGACCTTCAATATCTTACCGCTGCAAGCCTTTTTCACTTCATTGATTTCCCGTTCCACTTTATCAAATAGGCCATCTTTTACCCAGCCCAAATTGATGACCATATCAATTTCATCTGCACCGTTTTTCACAGCATCGGCCGCTTCAAAAACCTTGGCAGCCGTTGTCTGGTACCCGTTAGGGAAGCCAATAACCGTACAAACAGGAATCTTTTTTTTCACAAAATCTGCTGCTTGCTTAACATAAGAAGGCGGAATACATATTGATGCGGTTTGATTGGCAAGCCCCTCTTCACAGATTTTTTTAATCTGCTCCCAAACAGCAGTCTGTTTCAGCAGTGTATGGTCGATATGACTTCGCATTTCATTCCGATTCATAAAAATTCACTTTCTTTCATAATTTTTCGCAATAATCTAAAATAGTATACCACAAAATGATTGTTTTCACAACGATTCCCATCATTTTTACCCAGTAAAATTCCAAAAAATTATTTTTCTTTAAAACGCTTTTGGCAAATCGTGGCTGCAATGATTCATAAAATCTTTCTTTGATTTTTTATTGCTATAAAATCAATTTTGTTTTATAACAGGAGGTTTTTCATTTCTTAATCATAATTAAAGTTTTTTGGAAACCCCGTTAGAACTGAGGGCTTTCGTTATACACTCAAAAAAAAGGATGTACGGATTTCCGCACACCCTTTAAAAATTTCTTTTTATTCAGCAGCAGGTGCTTCCTCTGCTGCAACTTCTTTTGCTTCTTCCTCAACAGGCTCATCTGCCTGTCTTTTGGACAAACTGATTTTTTTCTGTTCTGCATTAACTTCCAGAACTTTTACTTTGATGATTTCGCCGGTTTTTAACTCATCCTCAGGTTTTACAACGTGTTTGTTGGCAATCTGAGAAATATGTACCAAACCGTCTACTCCAGGCTCTAATTCTACGAAAGCACCAAATGGTACCATACGTACAACCTTGCCATCTACAATGCTTCCAACAACATATTTTTCAACAGCCAGTTTCCATGGATTGGACTCACTATCTTTTAAGGAAAGGGAGATTTTGCCCTTTTCTTTATCAACATCAAGCACAATCGCTTCTACTGTCTGTCCTTCTTTTAAAACTTCTTTCGGATTTGTGATCCGTCCCCATGACATTTCGGAAATATGAATCAGTCCATCTACACCGCCTAAATCAACAAATGCACCAAAGTCAGTAATTCTGCTTACTGTGCCTGTGATTTTTGAACCAACTTCGAGTGAAGCAAATAAGATTGCTTTCTTTGCGCTTATTTCTTTTTCAATCAACGCTTTACGTCCACCGATGATACGACGTTTTACTCTATCAAGTTCAATAATATTGAAAGTTAAATCTTGTCCTTTGAAAACATTTAAGTCTTCGATAAATCTATTGGAAACCTGAGAAGATGGAATAAACACACGAACACCGTTAACTACGGCAATCAAGCCGCCTTTAACTACTTCTGTCACTTTTCCTGTTACAACTTCTTTTTCGTTGAATGCTGTTTCAATTTCTTCCATACCCTTTTGTGCTTCAATACGTTTTTTGGACAGAAGAACATTTCCATCACCATCGTTTACACGAACAACGAAAACTTCAATTTCATCTCCCGGCTGAATAACCTTACTCGGAATTACATTGGGATCACTGCTGTATTCTCCTCTTGGAATGATACCGTCAGATTTGAATCCTAGGTTCACGGAAACTTCTTCATTTAAAATCTGAATAACCGTTCCCTTTACCACGTCACCTGTATGCAAGGTGATCAGTGTTTCATCCAACATCTGCTGAAATGTAAGTTCCTCACTTCCTTCATTATTTTGTACTGCATCATTTAATGCTTCGCTCATTGTACCAATTACCTCCTTAATTATTGCCGATGGGGTTGATGCACCAGCAGTTATTCCTATTTTATCATTAGACGAGAAAATATTCAACACTAAATCGCAAATTGTTTCAATGTAATAGGTATTCTGGCAACATTTTTTGCAGATTTCATATAATTTCTGAGTATTAGAGCTGCTTTTGTCCCCTATAACAATCATTTTGTCGACTTCTTTAGATAAAGCTATGGCTTCCTCCTGTCGTTCACTAGTAGCAGAACAGATAGTATTATAAACTTCTAGCTCCAAGCCCAGTTTTTTTAACGCCTCAATAATCTCTTCAAATTTACTTTGCCGAAATGTAGTTTGCACCACTGCTGTATATTTTTTATCTAATGGCAAATCTTTTTCATTGATTTCAACCTTGTTCTCTATGATGACAGCACTATTTTCGCACCATCCATTGATACCCATAACCTCTGGGTGCTCCCCGTTGCCTATAATAAGAATCTGTCTGCCTTTGTCATGATGTTCTTTTACGATAATGTGTATCTTTTTGACAAAAGGGCAGGTGCCGTCCACAATCTTCAATCCATTTTTTTTCAAACCATCATACAAAAATTTTCCTACACCGTGAGAACGAATAATAACAGTACCCTCATCAATACCGTCCAAGCTCTCAATAACATGGATACCTTTTTTCTTTAGGTCCGCAGTCACTTCTTTATTATGAATCAAGGGGCCATAGGTATAGATACGCTCGCTTTTCCCAATCTCGTCATATGCCATATTAATGGCACGGCTGACTCCAAAACAAAAGCCGGCGGATTTTGCCAGTATCAATTCCATTGTTACGCCTCCCGTACAATCATTTCGTTAATTTTGGACATGATAAGGTCTGCAATTTCCTTCAAACTTTCATTGTCCAGCTTTTTGCCCCGATACTCATCCAATGTCAAAGGTTCACCGTAAGAAACAAATAGTCTGGAAAAAGGCTTATGGCTCCCGCTGATGGCAACAGGAATCACCGGTGCATTTCCCTTCATAGCTATCAGTGCCACTCCTGCCTTAGCCGCTTTCTCATCGCCTGCTTTTACCCTTGCCCCTTGGGCAAAAATACCTAAAATTTCGCCGGATTTCAATACCTGCAAGGCTGATCTAAAGGCTTTCATATCTGCCGCAGATTCTCTGTCCACAGGAAAAGCATGTAAATGAGTGATAAGCCAGCCCAGTCCTGTAACCTCAAATAATTCTTTCTTTGCCATGTAATGGGGCAAACGATTAATATAAGCCGCCATGGTTACGGGGTCAAAATTGCTGCTATGATTACCGCAAAGTATCGCCGCTCCCTTTTTAGGTATATTTTCCACTCCCACCACCGTCGCTCTAAAAAAAATCTTATAATAAATCCATATCAGAACCTTTAAGAATCTGTATAGCATTTTATCCACCTCTTATTCCCTT
>CAZCDP010000102.1:0-5700 GCA_964497675.1 uncultured Candidatus Epulonipiscium sp. | reverse complement strand
GATAAAGATGGGGTAGTGACAGCACAGAATCCAAAATATGGTATTTCTGTCGAAGAAGGCGGTGAGGTTACCATTACCTTGGAGAAAAAAGAAGAAAAAAAAGAAAAAAAAGAAGTCGAATAAAAATGAATATGCTCCCTGTCTTCTCAATATATTTTACAAGGGGCTGTTTGAAAAAAACTTGGCTAAGTTCTAATGAAAAAGGGTTCTGCTGTGTTAAAAATCCTCAGAATAATCCTATTATTTCTGTGGTTTTGCTTTGCAGAACTTCTTTTTCAGCTAATTTGTTGTTAATTTTTTTCAAACACACCCTAATGAAACTTGAGAAAAGGCAGGGGGTATTTTATGGAAAAACCAACCATAAGAGTAAAGAAAAAACTACTGTTTTTTTTATTTATGGCAGAGCTTGGGTTTATGATTCTGGTTTCCAGAGTGGTTTATATTCAGATTTTTAAAAGTCATGAATTGCAAAAAATGGCATATGAACAACAGACGAGGGATCGGCTCATTACCCCGAAAAGGGGTAGTATTCTGGACAGGAACGGAACGGGAATTGCTGTGACAGAAACGGTGAATGCCGTTAGTGTTATCCATGCCCAGATTAAGGATGAGGAAGCAACGGCAGAGTATTTGGCAAAAAAACTAGAGCTGAATTATGACAAGGTTCTTGAAAAAGTGAAACAGCGGGTGGCATTGGTGCGAATTAAGACAAAGGTGGACAAGAAAACAGCACTGGAAATCAGAAAAGCAGATATTCCTGGAATCGTTGTGGATGAAGATGTGAAGCGAGTTTATCCTTATTCCAATCTGGCCGCCCAAGTCATTGGTTTTGTGGGAAAGGATAATCAAGGCATCATCGGTGTGGAGGCAAAGTATGACAAATACCTAGAAGGAAAAGCGGGGAAAATCCTAACACTGACGGATTCCCGAGGCTTAGAGGTCAAAAGTGAGCAGGAACGTCTTGCACCGGTGAACGGTGGGAATCTGGTGACCAGTATAGATGTGGTAATCCAGCAGTATGCGGAGCAGACCATTGCCAAGGCAGTGGAGGCAAAACAAGCGAAAAATGGGCTTATTATTGTAATGAATCCACAAAATGGGGAGATTTATGCCATGGCTAATTATCCCAACTTTGACCTGAATCATCCCTTTGAAATCAATAAAGAAGAATTGGCGGCGGTTTGGGAAACGCTGAGCGAAAAGGAACGAAATGATGCTCTGAATAAAATGTGGCGAAATACTGCGATTAATGATACATATGAACCGGGCAGTACATTTAAGACGGTTACCTCTTCTGCAGGACTGGAGGAAGGGGTTGTGACACCGGAAAGTACATTTGTGTGCCATGGATTTCATGTTGTAGAGGATAGAAGGATTAAGTGCTGGCGGTATCCCCGTACCCATGGAACTGAAACTTTTGTGCAGGGGGTACAGAACTCCTGTAACCCTGTTTTTATGATGGTTGCAGAACGTGTTGGGGCTGAAAAATTTTATGAATATATGCAAAAATTTGGGTTTGCTGAAAAAACAGGCGTAGATCTGCCCGGTGAGGCTGTGGGGATTATGCACAAACTGGAGGATATCGGGCCTGTAGAACTGGCAACTATGTCTTTTGGTCAGTCCTTTCAGATTACACCTCTTCAGCTTTTACGAGCGGCTTCCGCTGTCGTCAATGGCGGTCATCTGATTACTCCCCATATTGGAAAGGAAGTAGTGGATGAAGCAGGAAACGTTTTGCAAACCTTTACTTATGAAAAGGGACGGCAAGTCATTTCTAAAAAAACATCGGAAACCATGAAAATGATTTTAGAAAGTGTTGTTGCACAAGGCTCCGGTAGAAAGGCATATATTCCCGGCTATCGCGTGGGGGGAAAAACTGCTACATCAGAAAAACTGCCACGACACAATGGAAAATACATCGCTTCGTATATGTCTTTTGCACCGGCAGAAAATCCCCTGGTTATGGCATTGGTTCTTATCGATGAACCCCAAGGTGTATATTACGGCGGTACAGTGGCAGGGCCAGTCATGCGTGAGCTTTTGTGCAATATACTGCCTTATTTGGGGGTGCAACCGCTATATAATGAAGAAGAACTGGAAATGGATGAAGTGAAAAAAGCAGAAGTACCTTCTTTGACAGGGCTGACTGTGCAGGAGGCAAAGGGAGAACTGCAAAAATTGCATCTAGGCTGTGATGTCAAAGGTGAGGGAGAAGCGATATCCCGCCAGTTCCCTATGGAGGGAGAAACAGTAAACGCAGGAACAAAGGTCATTTTATATACAGATTGAATATGCTTTTTTGAGATGGGAAAAGAGATTCCTTATTATGGGGTTACAAAACTTGCGGGTGCTATTTTGGTGTTTTTTCTAAAGGAGTATGGCAGGAGAGGATAAAAGTTTACAAAAGGGTACAAAAGATGCTTGCTGGATGTGGCAGATTGTCGATTTCGTTCTGAAAAAACTTTGTAAACCTATATATAATTGTGCTATAATAAAATGGAATAATTTTAGGGAGGTCAGAAACATGAAGCTTTCAGAATTACTGGAGCAGACAGAATACCGTGTGCTTCAGGGAAATCCGGAAATCGAGATGAATAAACTGGAATATGATTCCAGAAAAATAGAAAAAGGTGATGTTTTTGTATGCATCACAGGATTCAAAACCGATGGGCATCTTTATGCAGCGAAGGCTGTGGAAAGCGGTGCTGTGGCACTGCTCTGTGAAAAAGAAGTAGAAGGGGTGCCACAAAGTGTTGCGGTGATTTGCGTGGAAAACACACGACAGGCATTGGCACAGGCGGCGGACAATTATTATGGCCATCCCTCCGAAAAGTTGAATGTGATTGGGGTGACAGGCACCAATGGTAAAACGACCACTACCTATCTTATAAAATCTATTTTGGATCAAATCGGACACAAGGTCGGGGTAGTCGGAACCATTGAAAACAGAATCGGTGACAAGGTGCTTCATACAGAGAGGACAACGCCGGAGTCTTTGGAATTGCAAAAGCTTTTTTGCCAGATGGCAGAAGAAGAGGTGACCGACGTTATTATGGAAGTTTCTTCCCACTCTCTGGATTTGCATAGAGTAGATGGTATTCGGTATAATGTCGGCATTTTTACAAATCTGACACAAGACCATTTGGATTATCATAAAACCATGGAAAATTATAAAATCGCCAAATCTCTGCTGTTTCAGCGGTGTGGTGCCAGTGTAATTAATCTGGACGACGAAGCTGGTGCTTATATGGCAGAGCAGTCAAAAGGAAGGGTTATCACCTTTGCCATTGACAAAAAAGCCGATTTGCAGGCAGAAAATATTCATGTTTCTGCTGATGGCGTAAAATTTACATTGGATTATGAAGGAAAGCAGTATCCTGTTTCTCTTCATACACCGGGACGGTTCAGCATTTATAACGCCCTTGGCTCTATAGGGGCGTGTATTCTTATGGGTATCCATATGACGGATATTCTGGAAGGGCTTAGGAACAATCCAGGGGTTTCTGGGCGGTTCCAGACTGTCAAAAGTAAAAAAGGCTTTAATGCCATTGTGGATTATGCCCATACGCCCGATGGACTGGAAAATATATTGAAAACGGCTCGTGAATTTGTAAAGGGGCGGATTATTACGGTATTTGGATGCGGCGGTGACCGCGACCGCACCAAACGCCCGATTATGGGTGAGCTTGCAGGAAAATTATCGGATTACTGTATTATCACTTCCGATAACCCAAGAACAGAAAATCCAGAGTTGATTCTGCAAGATGTTGAGGTGGGCGTGAAAAAGACAAGCTGCCCTTATACGAAGCGAGTAGATAGACGGGAAGCTATCTGCCATGCAGTGGAATATGCAAAAGAAGGAGATGTGGTGGTCATTGCCGGAAAAGGCCATGAAAATTATCAGATTTTTCCGGATAAGACCATTCATTTTGATGATGTAGAAGAAGTAAGAAAGGCTTTTGGGGAGGACACATTATGAAGAAACCATTAACACTTGAAGAAATCGCAGAAGCAGTGGCAGGAGAATTGCTTTTTGCCGATAAAAAAGACGGTTCTACTATTTTTATTAAGAATGTGTCCACAGATTCCAGAAAGGTAACCGAGGGGGATTTATTTGTACCAATTAAGGGAGAAAGCTTTGATGGTCATGCTTTTATAGAGCAGTCCTTTGAAAAAGGAGCCGTATGCTGTTTTTCTGCTTGTGACATTGTTCCAAAAGAAGGAAAATATGTGATTAAAGTAAGGGATACAAGACAAGCTCTGCGAGATTTAGCAGAATATTATATGAGTTTTTTTCATCCTTGTGTTGTGGCCATTACAGGCAGTGTGGGCAAAACCACGACAAAGGATATGATTGCTTCCGTTTTGGCACAGAAATACAATATCCTGAAAACAGAAGGAAATTTTAACAATGACATTGGACTGCCCTTGACGGTGTTTCGTTTGACAAAGGAGCATGAAGTGGCTGTGTTGGAAATGGGTATGAACAGCTTTGGTGAAATCCATAATTTATCTAAAATTGCCAGACCTGATATTGCAGTGATCACCAATGTTGGTGTTTCTCATATTGAGATGTTGGGCAGTCGGGATGGTATTTTAAAAGCAAAAAGTGAAATTTTTGATTTTATGACGGAAAAAGGAACTGCTGTTTTGAATGGGGATAACGATAAACTAGCGACTTTGGACGGAAACATTCCACAGGACATTATCTGGTACGGTGTAGAGAATAAAAGAGATATTTATGCTTACAACATTATAGCCAAAGGATTGGATTCTACTTCCTGTACCATCCATACAAAACTGGGAGAAGTGGACGTTACGATTCCTGTACCGGGCGAGCATATGGTTTTGAATGCTCTTTCGGCTGCGGCTGTGGGGCTTAGGCTGCATCTTTCTTTGGAACAAATCAAAAAAGGAATCGAAGAATTTACGCCTACCAAAATGCGGATGGCAGTGGTACGTACAGAAGGCGGTATCACGATTATCAATGATGTGTATAATGCAAATCCTGTTTCTATGAAGGCCGCCATTGATGTCCTTTCGGCGGCAGAAGGACGAAAGGTTTGTATTTTGGGAGATATGGGCGAATTGGGCATATTTGCAGAAAAAATGCATGAAGAGATGGGTGCTTATGCTGTAGAAAAAGAGATAGATTTGATTATTACTATCGGAAAACTGACCTGTGCTATGGATAGGGCGGTAAAAGAAGCCGGCGGTAAAAACGTATTCCATTATGAGAATCAGGAAGCTTTTTTTGCAGAAGGTTTGGAGAAGCTTTCCAATGGGGATACTGTACTGGTGAAAGGTTCCAGAAGTATGGGCTTGGAAAAAACCGTAGAAAAGATACAAGGAGTGAAATAAGTTGGGTGCTTTGGAACAGGCGATTTACGCCATTATGATTGCATTTGTTTTGGGAGTTATATTATGTCCGATTTTTATTCCCATACTGCATAAACTGAAATATGGCCAGACGGAAAGGGACGACGGACCACAGAGCCATTTGAAAAAACAGGGAACACCGACCATGGGTGGTATTGTGATACTGGCAGCATTGGTGGTAGCAAGCTTGTTTTTCATAAGAGAAAATTATGATGGTCTGGTTGTGTTGCTGGTGACATTGGGCTATGGTGTCATTGGTTTTATTGACGATTATATTAAAGTAGTAAAAAAGCGTTCTCTGGGCTTAAGGCCTAAACAGAA
>CAZCDP010000101.1:0-5727 GCA_964497675.1 uncultured Candidatus Epulonipiscium sp. | reverse complement strand
ATGGCAGAAACTGCGGAAGAATTTGTTGATGGCGTTGCAGATTGGCGCCGTTGCACTTTTGGGGCTTAGTTTGGCCAATCCCTATTTTCTCCATGGGGTTCCGACACAGAATTATATACTAGTACTGGACTGCTCTTTGAGTATGCAGGCAGAGGACGAAACATCTTCACGCTTTGAGGCGGCAAAGGGAGAAATCAGAAAATTGGTAGAGGAAGCACCTCCCGGAACAGGATTTACATTGATTCCTATGGGGGAAGCTCCTTATATTGCTGTGAGCCGAACCACAGAGAAAAAAGTGGTTTTAAGTAAACTTACGAACATAAAGGCAACGAGTGGAGGGGCAGACTGGGAGGATACCCTTGCACTGTTGACAATAGAACAAGAACAGTTTGGCGGGGAAGCGAAGATTTTTACAGATACCCCAAGGGATTTGGCAGAACTTTCGGCAGAACAGGTTATCTTTGGCGGAAAAAGTGAAAATTGTGCTGTGACACTTCTTTCTCATAGGACAGGGGAAGATGGACTACAGGTTATGTCAAAGGTGAGGAATTTTGGCAGTCAAACACAGAAACGAACAGTGACTCTTTTCTGTGATGATGCGGTGTTTGATTTAGAGGACATCACATTGGCATCGGGTGAAGAAAGCGATGTGGTGTTTACAGGAATACCAATGGAAACGAAAACCATGGCTGTCCGTCTGACACCGGAGGATGTCCTGAAAGCAGACGATACTGCTTACGATGGGGCTTTTACAAAGACAGAGAAAAAAGTGCTTTTGGTGACGGAGCAGAATGTTTTTTTGGAAAAAGTTTTTTCTCTTTTAACGGAAGCGGAGCTTTACAAGACGGAACCGGAAAATGCTGAAAATCTGAAGGGCTACTCTCTCTATATTTTTGATGGTATATTACCGAAACAATTACCAACAGATGGACATATTATGGTTTGGAATCCACCAAAGGAAAATGGATTGGTGACTGTGGGTGATGAAAAAGAAGGGACTGCATCTGTGAAAGGTACAGGACATGGTGCATTAGAACTTTTAGATGGTGTTGCTTTTGATATTGCTAAAGCAAGGCATATTTCTGTGCCGGCTTGGGGGCAGGAAATTTTTGATTGGGGCGGAGAAACTGTGGCTGTGGCAGGAGAAAAGGACGGTAAAAAAATCACTGTCTTTTCTTTTGACCTCCATCGTTCTGATTTGCCATTAAAAAAAGAATTCCCTATCTTTATGTATCAGCTCGTACACTGGTATTTTCCGGAGAGTGTACATAATCTAGAAAATGTAACAGCCAATCAGCCCATAGAATTTCAGTTACTACCGGAAACAAAAGGCGCCGCTGTGATAACACCTTCGGGCAGACAGCTAGATATTGCGCCGCCCTTTCCTGCAGGTGTATTCCGTGAAACAGAGGAAACGGGGATTTATACCCTTGTGCAGACTGATGAAGCAGGGATAGCAAGAAAAAGCCCTTTTGCCGTAAATCCAAAAACGGAAGGGGAATCTGATTTGATGGCGGTGCAGGAAAAAGTAGATTCTGCGGGGAAGAAAAAAGAAGGCGTATTTGCCAGCAGGAGTTTGAGAAATGGCATAGTACTGCTATTATTGTTTTTACTTATGTTAGAATGGCGGGTGAGTTGCCATGAACGTTAATTTTACAAAACCGTTTTATCTGTTTTTGATTCCTGTGATTCTAGTTTTTTTAATCTACACAGTGAAAAAAAATGAAACGGGGTCAAAATATAGCCGAATTATTTTTACAGTCATGAGAGCTTTGGTTTGTACGTTGCTCATTCTTTCTATGGCAGGCATGAGTCTTGGGAATACATCAGATATTACGACTACTATCTTTACGGTGGATCTTTCTGCCAGTGCGAAGGATGCTTTACCGAATATACGGGGTTTTTTGACGGATGCCCAAAAAAGCAAAGGAAAAGAAGACTGGGTTGGTATTGTTTGTTTCGGGGAAAAAGCAGTTCTGGAAGCGACACCTGCTGAGGAAGTAACACTGGGCGGAGGGTTTTTATCCTACATCAAGGAAGGGGCATCAAATTTGGCGGATGGTTTGAAATTGTCCGCATCTGTGATTCCGGAAAAAACAAGAAAACGAATTGTACTGATTTCCGACGGAAATGAAACTGACGGCGATGTTCTGGCACAGGCAAAGATTTTGAAGGGTCAGGGAATTGTTGTGGACGTGTTCCCGTTAAAAGAAGAAAAAAAGAATGAAGTACAGCTTTCCACCTTGAAAGTTCCGAAGGTAATCAATAAGAATACGGAATATGATATTTCCCTTCAAATCGATTCCAGTGTGGATACAAGAACCAATATAAAGCTTTATAAAGGAAGCACCATGATTGCCGACGAGTGGGTCAGCGTAACAAAAGGGGAAAACAAGATTTTATTTTCTGATAAAACGGAAAAGGGCGGCAGTGTTATTTATCGGGCAGAGATTACGCCGGAAAAGGACACTCTGTCCCGTAACAATAAAGCGTATGCCAACAGCTATATTACCGATGTGCCTCAGGTACTTTTGGTGGAAAAAAACGGAAGCGGTACACAATGGAAAAAATTACTGGAAACTGCAAAAGTAAATCTGACGGTTGTATCGGCAGAAAGTGCCCCGTCAAGGTTGGAAAAGCTGAATCTTTATGACGGCGTGATTTTGGCTGATATTTCTGTGGAAGAAATGCCAACAGACTTTCCGGAGGCTTTGGAAAGCTATGTGAAAAATACAGGTGGAGGGCTGCTTGTTTCCGGCGGTGAAAATTCTTTTGCCTTGGGCGCATATTACAATACGAAGCTGGAGGAAATTTTGCCCGTAGATATGGAACTAAAAACAGAAGGAGAAAATCCCGGTCTTGGCATGGTTATGGTCATTGACCGTTCCGGTAGTATGACGGACGGAAAGTATGGTATATCCAAAATGGAACTGGCAAAGGAAGCAGCCATCCGCAGTCTGGATAGCTTTCAAGCAGAGGACAGCTTAGGCGTTATCGCTTTTGACGACCAGGCAGAGTGGGCTGTGGAACTCCAAAAAACCGGAGAAAATAGAGGGGCGATAGAAAAAGATATTGGCAGTATCCAGCCTGGGGGCGGTACGAGTATCTTACCAGCTTTGAAGGAAGCCTGTGATAAGCTGGAAAACACCGATAGCAAGCAGAAGCACATCATCCTATTGACAGATGGACAGGCGGAACAGGGCGGATACAACCAAGTCATTCATGAAATGAGGGGAAGTGGTATCACGCTTTCCACTGTGGCAGTAGGAAGTGATTCAGATATAGTACTTTTGGAACGATTGGCGAAGGATGGCGGCGGGCGGTATTATTTTACTAACGAATTTACAGATTTACCTGAAATCTTTATCAAAGAAACCATTTTGGCGGGAAAGGATTATATCAATAACCGCAGTTTTTACCCCATACAGCAGGATGCTTCACCTATATTGGCAGGAGTCAACGGGGTGGCACAGTTGGACGGATATATTGGAACTACAGCAAAGACACGAGCCGATGTAATTTTAAAAAGTGACAAGGAGGACCCTATTTTAGCTTCTTGGCAATATGGTTTGGGACGGACGGCAGTATGGACCAGTGATATGAACAACCGTTGGACGGGAAATTGGCTGGGAAGCCCCGAAGGCACGAATATTATGCGAAACACATTATCATGGGTCATGAAGAAACAGGCGGCACAGGATATTTCTGTGGAGGCGGAGAGAAAGGGCAGTTACAGCCAAATGACGGTCAGTATGCCTTATAATAAGGAAATTGCAAAAGTTAGGGCAACGGTTCTTTCTTCTGAGCATAAGCAGTATAAAACAGAACTGACATCTTCCGCACCGGGTGTTTACCGCGGAAGAACTAATGCCACAGATGAAGGCGCCTATATTATGAATTTGCAGATTGAAAAAAAGGATGGCACTGTGGAAACGGTGAATTCTGGTTTTCATCTTTCTTATCCCGAGGAATTCAATGTGGTTGAACAGGGAAAAGGCGGTGGGATTTTGGCAAAGGTTGCCGATATAACCGGTGGTCGTGTCCTCCAAAACGGTGCAGATACCTTTGCCCAGGAGGCACAGGAGGTTTCGGCAGAGAAAGATATTAGCCTGCTGCTTCTGATTTTAGCACTGCTTCTATTTTTGTTGGATGTGGCAATCCGAAGATTCCCTGTGGTGGCACAAAGATTGGAAGGATTTTTAACAAAGCTGAAGTATAAAACGATGCAAAAGCAGGATGAAAAAAAACATTATAAAGGGTACCAACAGAGAAACCACCAAAAAAAGATGGGGAAAAGATAAAAAGACAGAAAAAAGATGGGAAAATCCTTATGCCAGAAAAGACCAGTACTGCAAGCAAGCTAGCAGAAGCCAAGCGTAAGCGAGGAAAATAGAAGCATAGCGAAGGGCGGTTAAGCATAGCAGTTTGCTTGATAAAAAAATCCAAAAGGAAGTATTATGTGAAATATGACAATCCTTTCCGTATTATGACAATATTGTTAATGAAACGTAATAAAATTTAATATTATAGATGTTGTTTTTGCAAAAAAGCTCCGCTATGATAAAATGATATACGAAAATGTATATGTCATAGGGGAGCTGTTTTTTGGGAAAGGCATAAAACCCATAGAAAGTGCTACAATATTGAGAGGATAGAAAGTCATGGGGATGATGCTGAAAATTATGGAAAGAGAGCTTGTAGGAACTTTTGTTGCACAAATGCACAAAAACCGATGAAATATTCCTATGTGGTTGTAAAGAGGAAAGAAGTTTAGTATAATTGTCATTATATTTTCTGAAAATAAGGGGTGCTTTTTAGGTGAAAAGGGGAAAAAGAAAGCCAAAGGCTTTTTTGATAACTGCAAGTATCGTTATTATTTTAGTGGCTGTCGGCGCATTTTTGTTTGCACAATACAACAGAGCAAAAATGGAAGCTGCGGTAAATGTCGAAACGATTTATAATGGAATTTCCATTAATGGAGTGGATGTTTCGGAAAAAACAAGAATGGAGGCAGTTACTTTATTGAAAGATAAGCTTGATTCTCATGTTGGCAATCAAGTTGTGACGTTAATTTATGGAGATAAAAGCTGGGAAATTCCTTTTACAGCTTTTGATGCGGAATATGATGTGATAAAGGCTGTACAAACGGCTTGGAATACAGGACGTAGAGGAGAATTGAAGGAGCGTTATAAAATTGTTATGGATTTACAGAAAAATGGGCTGGATATTCCTGTAGAGTTTTCCTATAACAAAGATAAAGCGGAAGAAGAATTGAAAAAAGTAGAAGAAGATTTTAAAGTGGAGGCGCAAGACAGCCAGTTGACGAGAAAGGGTGGGGGATTTGTCATAACTGATGAAAAAGAAGGCTATGATATGGACATTCCCAAAACTATGGATAAGGTCATTGCATTGGTAGAAACCAAAACAGGTGGTAAAGTCGAACCGGTTGTAGTGGTTACGAAGCCAAAATTAACGAGAGCACAAAATGAAATGGTTACAGATTTGATTGGTACCTTTTATACCGAGTACTCAGCGTATGCAAAGAACAGAAATGAAAATATTCGTGTTGGCTGCGCCAACATTAATGGCTCAGTGGTAGCACCAGATGAGATATTCTCTATGAATGCGGGTTTGGGGGCACAAACCTATGCCAATGGTTACAAGGATGCAGGCGTTTATGTCAATGGCAAGGTGGAACAGGGTGTCGGAGGCGGAGTTTGTCAAGTG
>CAZCDP010000100.1:0-5881 GCA_964497675.1 uncultured Candidatus Epulonipiscium sp. | reverse complement strand
TAAACAAATAAGGAAAGGACAGCAGGATTTTATTTTGCTGTCTTTTCTTCTATTTGTGACCATAAGAGAACTGTTTGAATGTCAGTTTGGGAGTTTTCGGACAGCTCTCTTATGATTTGAAGTTTTATTCCTTTATGAATGAGAGAAATCGGGTGAAAAAATGAACAGAAACATTATAGTGGCAGTAGATGCCATGGGAGGCGACCATGCACCGTCAGAGATAGTAAAGGGTGCTGTTGAAGCAGTCAAGGATTTTCCTGTTAAGGTTCTTTTGGTGGGACGCTTGGACGATGTGGAAGCGGAACTAAAAAAATACCAATATGATACAGAAAAAATTGAGATTGTTCCTGCATCAGAGGTGATTGGCACTGACGAAGTGCCGACAACAGCCATTCGCAGAAAAAAAGATTCTTCTATTGTAGTGGGGCTGAATCTGGTGAAGAATAAGACAGCTGATGCCTTTGTTTCTGCCGGAAGCACAGGAGCTCTTTTGACGGGAGCTTTGTTTATCGTGGGGAGAATAGAAGGCGTGGAACGTCCTGTTTTGGGGACTTGCCTTCCGGATAAAAAAGGTTTTACCTTTCTATTGGACAGCGGTGCAAACGTAGACTGTAAGGCGAAATATCTGGAACAGTTTGCGAAAATGGGTTCTGTTTATGTTGAAAATATGTTTGGTATCAAAAATCCCAGCGTGGCTCTGGTCAATATAGGTGCGGAAAAAGAAAAGGGAAATGCTCTGACGAAAGAGGCTTATGAATTGCTGGAAAATGCAGATATTCATTTTATAGGGAATATCGAGCCAAGAAACATTCCTTTTGGGGATGCAGATGTGGTAGTTTGTGATGGTTTTGTGGGAAATACGATTTTAAAACTTTCGGAGGGTTTGAGCCTGACACTTTTGGGTATTATAAAAGGAGCCATTACTGAAGGACCTTATAAGCTGGCAGCTTTGGCTTTAAAAAAACCCTTCAAGAATATCAAAAAAAGGTTTGATGCAGATGAAATTGGCGGCGCACCTTTTTTGGGCTTGAAGGCTCTGGTAGTAAAGGCTCATGGCAGTTCTAAGGCAAAAGCTATTAAAAATGCCATCAAACAATGTATGCTTTTTACAGAGGCAGATATTGTAGAAAAAATCGGAGAAAAATTATAAAAATCAGTATATTTTTATCTGATTTTTACTGACAAAATCAAGGAATAGGAGTATATTATAGAAAATATAATATGAAAAATGCAAGGAGGCAATTTTATGGATGAGTCAGTTGTTATAGATATTATTGCGGAGCAGTTAGGTTTAGCTACGAACCAATTAAGTGAAGAAACAATTTTTACGGATATGGGGGCAGATTCTCTCGATTTATTCCAGATTATTTCTGCTTTGGAGGAAGAATTTGAAATTGAATTTGAAAATGATGATGCAGAAAATATTAAAACAGTCGGAGATGCCATGGAATATATCAGAAATGCATTGGAGAAATAAGAAATGAATACATTAAGGATGGAAGAATTTGAGAAACAGATTGGGTATACCTTTTCAGATAAAAATACGCTGTCACTGGCGTTTACCCATAGCTCTTTTGCCAATGAAAACAGACGGGGCAGCCACGAAAATAATGAACGGTTGGAATTTTTGGGGGATGCTGTGCTGGATATGGTTGTCAGCGAATATATGTACCGATTGTTTCCTCAGATGCCTGAGGGAGAGCTGACAAAGCTTCGTGCAGGTGTTGTTTGTGAAGCTTCCTTGGCAAAGCTGGCCAGAAGGCTGGACATAGGCGGCTGGCTGCTTTTAGGAAAAGGCGAAGAAAGCACAGGAGGCAGAAATAGGGATTCTATTCTTGCAGATGCCTTTGAAGCGGTGATTGGTGCGATTTGTATTGATGGTGGTATGGAAACTGTGACACGGTACATTTTAAGCTTTATGAAAGAAGAAATTGAACGCACAAAGGAGAGTTTTCGTACCATGGACTGCAAAACTCACTTACAGGAAGTGATTCAGAAAATCAGCAAAACACCTGTAAGTTACACCATTGTGGATGAAACAGGGCCTGACCATAATAAAATTTTTGTGGCAGAAGTATATCATGAGGGTGATATATTGGGACGTGGCGAAGGCAGAAGTAAGAAAGAAGCAGAACAAAGTGCTGCAAACGATGCTTTGGATAAAATGAAAAAATAGAAAACAGGAATCTGTTTTATGGGGCTGTCGAGAAATGTCGACAGCCCTTCACATTGCTTTTTTGCCCCCAAAAGGGCAAGGATAAGTTAACCATAAAGAGGACGGATAGGCCTAGGATAATAATAAGAATCTGCTGGAAAAAGTGGACAGGCCTGATTTTACTATGCTATAATGAGAACAAAAGTTCTTATGTCGAGGGGGGTCACAGTATGCCGAAATTTCACATTGTTTCAGAGTATCAGCCCACAGGCGACCAGCCGGAAGCCATAGAAAAGCTGGCAAATGGCTTTCTCGAGGGGAAGAAGTTTCAGACTCTTTTGGGTGTGACTGGTTCAGGAAAAACGTTTACTATGGCAAATATCATTGAAAAAATTCAAAAACCAACGTTGGTTATTGCACATAATAAAACGTTGGCGGCACA
The DNA here is from genome assembly GCA_964497675.1 of uncultured Candidatus Epulonipiscium sp. GTDB lineage: Bacteria > Bacillota > Clostridia > Lachnospirales > Anaerotignaceae > CAZCDP01. The sequence goes on along the minus strand of CAZCDP010000100.1, from coordinate 3,284 downwards.
GCTTTATAATGAATTTAAGGAGTTTTTCCCCGATAATGCGGTGGAGTACTTTGTCAGCTACTATGACTATTACCAGCCAGAGGCTTATGTGCCCAGCACGGATACTTATATTGAGAAGGACTCTGCAATTAACGATGAAATCGATAAACTCCGCCACGCCGCTACAGCATCATTGCTGGAACGGGAGGACGTACTTATTGTTTCCAGTGTATCTTGTATCTATGGCTTGGGCGACCCTGAAAGCTATCGGGATATGATGCTTTCTCTCCGACCCGGTATGATAAAAGACAGGGACGATGTATTAAGAAAGCTCATTGAGATACAATATGACCGTAATGACATGAATTTTATTCGGGGAACTTTTCGTGTACGAGGGGATGTAGTGGAGATTTTTCCTGTTTCATCAGGAGAACACGCCATACGCGTGGAATTTTTTGGCGACGAAATAGACCGTATCACAGAGATTGATGTATTAACAGGCGAAATGTTGGGTACAAGAAATCATGTGGCTATTTTTCCAGCTTCTCATTATGTAACACCGCCGGACAAAATGGAAATTGCCATTGGGCGTATCCAAGAGGAACTGGAGGAACGGCTCAAGGAGCTGCGAAGGGAAGATAAATTGCTGGAAGCCCAGCGTTTGGAGCAACGAACAAAATATGATGTGGAAATGATGCGAGAAATGGGATTTTGTACAGGAATTGAAAACTACTCCCGCCATCTTTCTCTGCGTGAGGCAGGCAGTACCCCCAGTACCCTCATCGACTTTTTCCCAAAAGATTTTCTGATTATTGCGGATGAGTCCCATGTATCTGTGCCTCAAATTAGGGGAATGTATGAAGGGGATCGTTCCAGAAAAACGACATTGGTGGATTTTGGGTTTCGGCTGCCGTCGGCACTGGATAACAGACCCTTGAAGTTTGCGGAATTTGAACAAAAAATTAACCAGATGCTTTGTGTTTCTGCCACACCGTCTGTCTTTGAAAAGGAACATTCGGAGCAGATGGCGGAGCAGGTTATCCGTCCTACGGGGCTTTTGGACCCTGAAGTGACAATCCGTCCTATCGAAGGACAAATTGATGATTTGCTGGCCGAGGTAAAACAAACTGCGGAAAAAGGACAAAAGGTACTGATTACTACGTTGACGAAAAAAATGGCGGAGCGTCTGACGGACTATATGCGGGAAGCAGGGGTTCGTGTGCGTTATCTTCATTCTGATATTGACACCTTGGAGCGTCTGGAAATCATCCGCGATTTGCGAATGGATGTTTTTGATGTTCTTGTGGGGATTAACCTTTTGCGAGAAGGTTTGGATATTCCTGAGGTATCTTTGGTGGCTATTTTGGATGCAGACAAGGAGGGCTTCCTTCGGTCGGAAACATCCCTCATCCAGACCATAGGTCGTGCTGCCAGAAATGCGGAAGGGCGGGTTATTCTGTATGCTGATGTTATGACAAAAAGTATGGAACAAGCTATTTCGGAAACTGCCAGAAGACGTACCCTGCAGCAGGAATATAACGAACGTCATGGTATCACGCCCCGCACCATTCAGAAAAAAGTTCATGATATTATTCAAGCTACAAAAAGCGTAGAGGAAAAACAGAAATTTGGCTTCGATAAGGCACCGGAATCCATGAGTCCGAAGGAAATACTGACGCAAATTAAAAAATTAGAAAAGGAAATGAAGAGTGCTGCCAGAGATTTACAGTTTGAACGAGCAGCAGAGCTTCGTGATAAAATATTGGAATTAAAGAAAGCTATGGATTAATTTTGCTAGGAGGAACTATGTCGAAAAATGAAATTATAATCAGAGGAGCGAAAGAGCATAATCTGAAAAATATTAATTTGAAAATTCCAAGGGATCAGTTTGTAGTTTTTACAGGAGTAAGCGGTTCGGGGAAATCTTCTCTTGCCTTTGATACCATCTATGCCGAAGGGCAAAGGCGGTATGTGGAATCTTTGTCCTCTTATGCAAGGCAGTTTTTGGGGCAGATGGAAAAGCCTGATGTGGAGTATATCGAAGGGCTTTCTCCTGCTATATCCATTGACCAAAAAACTACCAACCATAACCCACGTTCTACCGTAGGAACGGTAACGGAGATTTATGATTATCTGCGTCTTTTGTTTGCGAGAATCGGTATTCCCCATTGTCCGAAATGTGGAAAGGAAATCAAAAGGCAGACCATCGATCAGATTGTGGACCAGATTATAAAATTGCCCGAAAGGACAAAGCTCCAGCTTTTGGCACCTGTGGTGCGGGGCAGAAAAGGTGAACACGTGAAGCTTTTGGAGGATGCCAAAAGAAGCGGGTATGCACGTGTTCGGGCAGATGGTATTATTTATGACTTGTCTGAGGAAATCAAGCTGGAAAAAAACAAAAAACACAATATTGAAATCGTTGTGGATCGTTTGGTCGTTAGGGAGGATATGCAGAAGCGTTTGACAGAATCCATTGAAACGGTTATGTCCCTTACGGAGGGCTTATTAGTAGTGGATGTGAATACAGGCGAAGGGGAGCTGACCTTTAGCCAGAATTTTTCTTGCCCGGACTGCGGCATTAATTTATCGGAAATTGAACCTCGTCTATTTTCCTTTAACAATCCATCGGGCGCTTGCCCTGTTTGTATGGGGCTGGGAATGCAGATGAAATTTGACCCGGAGCTTATTGTGCCAAATCCACAGCTGAGCATCATAGAAGGTGCTATCATTGCACCGGGATACAATTCGATTTCAAACAATGATAGTATGAGTCGTGTGCTTTTTAATGCATTGGCAGAGAAATACGATTTTTCCTTAACAGCCCCCTTTAAAGACTTACCGAAGCGGATAAAAGATATTATTTTTTATGGGACAAAGGGAGAAAAGCTGAATGTCACCTACACGAATTTTCGGGGTACAGGCTCCTATGAATACGAATTTGATGGTATCATCAATAATTTACAGCGGCGATATCATGAAACATCTGAGGCAATGCGAGGGGAATATGAGGAATATATGACCAATATCCAATGCCCTGTCTGCCACGGACAAAGATTACGCCCAGAGGTACTGGCGATTACTGTGAATGGCAAAAATATTTCTCAAGTAACAGAACTACCTATACTAGAAATTCGGAAATATTTTGATGAACTGGTTTTGAATGAAAGAGAACAGATGATTGCAAAGCAGATTTTGAAGGAAATTCATGCAAGAATCGGATTTTTGATTGATGTTGGGTTGGATTATCTGACACTTTCCAGAGCGGCAGGTACGTTATCCGGCGGCGAGGCACAGCGTATCCGTCT
>CAZCDP010000099.1:0-5972 GCA_964497675.1 uncultured Candidatus Epulonipiscium sp. | reverse complement strand
CACAGACTTAATTGGGGATTCTCATACTTGTATTTTTGATGAAACAGCAGGCATTATGCTGGATGATAACTTTGTAAAATTGATTGCTTGGTACGACAATGAGTGGGGTTATTCCAACAAAGTTGTGGATTTGATTAAATATATGGCAAGTGTAGATCATGCAAAATAATCATATATAAGTTTTTTCGGGGCAGACCATAAGGTCTGCCTTTTTGTAGAACCAAAGGCCACCCCAGCAGGGGTGACCTTTGGTATTAAAGCATCAAATTATATTAGATTTGCAAACCCTCATTTAAATGTTTGCAATTAGAAGAAAGGGCATTTGTAGCGGCCGCATTAATTGGATAAGCAATGGGGGATGCTGTAACCAAAGGATGTGTTGCCACTTGGAACGTGCTGAGTTCTGTTGCTGTCATATCTTTTTGAATTGCTAAGCTTAAGGTATTGATCATTTCAGCGACGGAATCCCCACCGAAGATTTGTGCACCAAGAATAATACCGGAGCATTTGGAAAATATCAATTTTATTTTGACTTTTTGTGTGCCTGGTAAAGAGCCGGGGTGATGATCCATAGTTGTAAATTCACCTGTCATAATACTGAATCCTTCTTGTTTTGCACTAGCTTCAGTAATACCAGCTGCAGCATATGTCTTTCCAAATAATTTTGTAGCAAAAGCACTGATGGTTCCTTTATTTGCACGAACCAATCTTAGGTGGAAAGCGTTGCAACCCGCAACCTTTGCTTCCATAGCCGCAGTCGAGGCAAGCAAAACAGGGACATCCTTGCCAGTGAAGAAGCATTTCTTTTCAGCGCAGTCACCTACAGCAAAAATATTGGGATCACTAGTTCTTGTATATTGGTCAACGATAATTGCACCTTTACTGTTTACTTCCAATCCTGCCTCTTTGCCCAATATACCATTAGGCTTAACGCCAAGCCCTAATATGACCAGATCTGCTGGGATTGTTTCCCCATTTTCCAATTCCAATGCTTCCACCGCTGTTTCACCGATAATTTTTTTAACTTTAATGCCTGTCATAACTTGGATTCCATTTTCTCTTAACGAAGCTTCTATCTCATTAGTAAACTGTTTATCGAAAGCCTGCCATAAACAAGCATCTGCCATTTCAATCAATGTAACATTTTTCCCCCAAATCCGCATTTGTTCTGCAAATTCAACGCCAATAAAACCGCCGCCAATTACAGCGACATTTTGAGCTGTTTTCGCTTTTTCATGGATCATTGTCAAATAATCCTTATTTTTTAGGATAGAAAATACATTGTCTAAGTCATGTCCTGGAATAAATGTAGGGACAATAGGGAGGGAGCCTGTGGCTAAAATTAATTTCTTGTAACCAATGACATCATTCCTTTTTGTGGTTACTGTTTTTGTTTCTTTGTCAATTTTTACTACTTGATCAATGAGCAAGTGGATATTTGCATCTAGCAAACCGGAATCTGGAATTACATTTTTGTCTGTGTTATGCAAGGTACCGTAGATATAAGGAATACCACAAGGAACCATGACAGCTTGCGTTTCACGAATCACTGTAATATCAATGTCCCCATAGGCCTTTCTCGCAGTGGTTGCACTCAAAATACCTCCAGCACTTCCGCCAATAACTAATAAATCTGTTTTTTTCATTCTAATTCCTCCTTATGTTTTTCATAATAGTTCCAATAAAATTAGATATTTTCCTTTGGAAAAAATTCATTGAGGATTACTTGGAGCTTTTTTTTCATTTCTTCATCGTAAATTGAATAAAAAATGTTAGTACCTTCTCTTTTGCCAATAATAATCCTAGCAGCCTTTAGCTTTGCAAGATGTTGGGAAACAGTAGACTGTGCTTCGCCAAGACAATCCTGCATATTTGTTACAGTGATATGTTCCTTTTCACATAGGGTTTTAACGATGCAAAGTCTTTGAGGATGGGCCAAAGCTTTTAAAATATTTGCTTTTTCAATAAATAAATCAGGTTCCGTTCGATAAACTTGCATATTATTACCTCACTTATATTATATCAATATATTAATATATATGATTATATTAATATATTGATAATACAATTATATAATAAGAAAATTTTTTGTCAAGGGGTAATTTGCTTTTTTCATAAACTTTCCAAGTGCTTAGAACTTTCATTGCCTTTCGTGGTGATATAGCAATAATTTCGAATTTATTCATTAAATAAACGTTTGGACAGAAACCAACTGCATAAATTTGAAAGACCTCAAATTACCGAAATACATGGCGATTAGAGGACTTTCATTTTTTCAGGCTATCTTCTTTACAATGGTGTTACGCTTTTTGGTTGTATTTTATTAAGTTTTATTATGTACTAAACATCAAAAAAGTATGTCAGATATTCCTTTTGGCATTAGGGTAGTTGGCAGGGCAAAAGTATTTGACAACACCGCAGCACAGAAAAAAGCTGATTTCTAGGGGCGGGCATAGCCCTTGCACTAAGAAATCAGCTTTTTGTCATATACTGGGGATAGACCGATGGTCTGACCCTATGTTTCCTCTCCTAATAGATTTTTTTTTGAAAGGTTTTTTGCTTTGGTGTTTTGTTTATTCTTCGTCGTAGTCCAGCGCCGCCTCAACAATCATTTCTTTCAGTTTGCGGCTGTCAAATCCATTGATATTCAGTTCCATAGATAAATCTTCCAGCTCGTCATCGTTTTTTACATAAGTAACTTCAAATGCAGAACTTAAGTCCTCTTCAAATAAAATTTCCCCTTCAATGGCCCAGTTGTCGTCGCTTTTATCAATACTGATAATACAGACCTCTGAAATTTGCAACATGATTCTATAATCCCCCTTGAAACTATTTTTTCTTTTTTACGGAAAATCCAAATTTGCCTAATTCTTCCCCTAGAGTATAATAACTGCCATGAGAATAGCAAACAGGATTACTTTGATTGAAATGAAACTTTCCGGTTTTATCCATGTATTCATCGCTGACACTGACGGACATTACTTCCGACAGAAACATATCATGGCTGCCTAAATGTATAATTTCTTTTACACTACATTCGATGTTAACCGGGCTTTCATAAATGATTGGTGCATCAACCTTTTCGCCCTTTTTGGCTGTTAGGCTCATTTCTTTGAATTTATCTATATCCCGTCCTGATTTTACGCCGCAGAAATCACAGGCGTAAGTTAGTTTTTTTGTGACAAGATTAATGACAAATTCGCCGGAGGCTTTGATCAGACCATAAGAGTGACGTTCCGGCCTTATGGAAACATAGGTCATGGGTGGGTCACTGTTTACAGTTCCTGTCCATGCGGCAGTAAAAATATTTTTTGTATTGTCCATTCTGCCGCAGGAAACCATTACGACAGGGACCGGGTATAGCACTGTGCCGGGTTTCCAAATATCTTTTCCCACTTTTTCACCTTCTTTCCAATTTGGTATAACTTTAACTATATTATACGAGAAAAATTATTTTGTAAAGACACAAATAGAAGGTTGTGGAAAGAATTTATTTTGGTTCATTCTTGTAATTGTTTTTGTTTTCCTTTATCATAATACTATTATCCAAAAAGGAAATAATAATGACATTAAAACGACATTAAATTTTTTTACAGACGAGGAGAATCATGAATTTACCAGAAAATTACATAAAGAAAATGGAAAAGCTTCTTGGAAAGATTGAGTTTGAACAATACCTAGAGTCATTTCAGCAAAAAAGAGTATACGGGCTACGAGTCAACAGATTGAAGATTAGCCTAGATGCTTTTTTAGAAAAGAAGGAATTTTCCATGACATCAGTAGCATGGTGCGGTGAGGGAGTTTACTACGAAGAAGGAATACGTCCTGCAAAGCATCCCTATTATCACGGCGGACTTTATTATTTACAGGAACCGAGCGCTATGTCTTCGGCGGCAGTGCTGCCCATAGAAGAAGGCGACAATGTTTTGGACCTTTGTGCGGCACCAGGTGGGAAAAGTACCCAATTAGGTGGGAAAATGGGTAACAAAGGTGTTTTAGTAGCCAACGACATCAGCCCCAGTCGGACAAAGGCGCTGTTAAAAAATATCGAACGGTTCGGTATCCGTAATGCTATCGTCATAAGTGAATCGCCAAAAAAACTGGCAGGAAGATTTTGCGGCTATTTTGATAAAATACTAATTGATGCCCCTTGTTCCGGTGAGGGGATGTTTCGAAAAGAACCGGATATGGTGAAAAGCTGGAAACAGGAGTTATTGGATTTTTGTTGTGAACAGCAGGCGGAAATTTTGGAACAGGCGGCAGGTATGCTGAAAGTGGGAGGAATGATACTCTATTCCACTTGTACGTTTTCACCAGAAGAAAATGAAAAATCAATACAGGACTTTTTGAATCATCACGATGAATTTGAAATTGTACCTATCAGCCAAGAATGGGGATTTGCACCAGGGCGTCCTGATTGGATTGATGAGGGTTGTGCTGCCCTTGCGGGCTGTGCCAGACTATTCCCACATAAAATCAAGGGAGAAGGACATTTTCTTGCACTGCTTCAAAAAAAATACGTAGAAGAAAATCCTGAAAATCCCCTGTTTGAACAGGAGGATGGGGACGATAGAATTAAGCTATTTGAAGACTTCGCAAAGGAGAATATAAGGGCACAGAGAGATGGTATTTACAAGATTTATGGGGATGATTTATATATACTGCCAAAGAAGGTGCCTACATTAAAAGGGTTACGGGTTATTCGCAGCGGTTGGTATATAGGAACCTTTAAAAAGAACCGCTTTGAACCATCTCAGGCCTTTGCCATGGGGCTTACAAAAGAAGATGTAAAAAATACAATCGATTTTTCCTTGGCAGATGAACGGGTTATCCGCTATCTGAAAGGAGAAACTGTAGAAACGGACTGCCCCAAGGAAGGTTGGTGTCTTGTCTGTGTAGATGGATTCCCTTTGGGATGGGGTAAAGTACAGCGAGGTCGGCTGAAAAATAAATATTTCCCCGGTTGGAAGTGGGAATAATACAAAAAAAGAAATGAGGGTTACTATGCCTTTTTTACCGGTAACAATGGAAGAAGTAAAGGAACGGGGCTGGGAACAGCTTGATTTTGTCTATATCTGCGGAGATGCTTATGTAGACCACCCTTCTTTTGGGGCGGCGATTGTCTGTCGTGTTTTGGAGAGCAAGGGATACAAAGTAGGAATGATTTCTCAGCCTGACTGGAATAAAAAAGAGGATTTTATGCGTTTGGGTGAGCCAAGGCTAGGTTTTTTAGTCAGCAGCGGTAACATTGACTCTATGGTCAATCATTATAGTGTGGCGAAAAAAAGGCGCCAGAAGGATTCTTATTCTCCGGGCGGACAAGGGGGATTGCGTCCTGACCGTGCAGATATTGTTTATTCCAACAAGTTGCGGGAGGTCTATAAGCACACGCCTATTATATTGGGAGGTATTGAGGCAAGCCTTCGTCGGTTATCCCATTATGACTATTGGGATAACAAAGTTCGTCGTTCCATTTTACTGGATTCAGGTGCGGATCTTGTGCTTTATGGCATGGGCGAACATCAGATTGTGGAAATGGCGGAGGCTTTGGACAGTGGTATCCCGATTAGCGAGATTACCTTTATCAAAGGGTCTGTTTATAAAACAAAGGATGAAAACCGTGCCTATGACTTTATCCGCCTGCCAGATTATAATGAGGTTGTAAAATTCAAAAAGAAATTTGCGGAAAGTTATCTAATACAATATCAGAATACGGATGCCATTACAGCAAAAACCTTGGTGGAGAAATATGACGAGTGGATTGTGGTACAGAATCCGCCTTCTGCTCCTTTACAGATGTCGGAGCTGGACAAGGTCTATGCCCGTCCTGTGAAGCAGACTGCTGACCACAATGGCAATGTCCATCTGTTTGTGTACAACAGCAGCAATCAGCTGATGAAGGACTTTGATGTGACAGTTAAGGTTCAGGACAATGGCATGCTGTTCCTGGACGATCTGGTCAGCATGATCAA
>CAZCDP010000098.1:0-5984 GCA_964497675.1 uncultured Candidatus Epulonipiscium sp. | reverse complement strand
TTCATTGAGAGCAGTAATGGACTCCAAATCCAAATGGTTAGTCGGTTCGTCCATAATCAGCACATTCGCCCCGGAAATCATCATTTTACAAAGCATACAGCGTACACGCTCGCCGCCGGAAAGAACATTTGCCTCTTTTAATGCCTCCTCACCGGAAAAAAGCATTCTGCCCAGCCATCCACGAATATCGGAGTCATAACGCTCCCCCTCCTTCGCATAAGGGCGAAGCCATTCAATCAAGGAGTCCTTGCAGCCTTCAAAAAACCGAGAGTTATCCTTGGGGAAATATGCCGTTGATGTGGTTACGCCCCATTTAAAAGTACCTTCGTCCGGCTCCATCTCTCCCATTAAAATCTGGAACAATGTAGTTCTTGCAATTTCATCTGCCCCAACAAAAGCTACCTTATCATTTGGTGTAATGATAAAGCTGATATGATTGAGTACCTTTCTGCCATCAATGGTTTTGGAAATATCCTTTACCTCCAAAACATCATTGCCCACTTCTCTATCCTGTTTGAAATTCACAAAGGGGTACCTTCTGGAAGAAGGTCTGATATTATCCAACTGCAAGTTGTCCAAAAGCTTTTTACGGCTGGTAGCCTGTTTGGACTTGGAAGCGTTGGCACTAAATCGCTGTATAAATTCCTGCAATTCCTTCATTTTCTGTTCCACACGTTTATTCTGGTCTTTTAATTGTTTTTGTGTCATTTGGGTGTAGCCATACCAGAAATCATAGTTTCCTACAAACATAGTGATTTTTCCATAATCAATATCAGCGATATGGGTACAAATTTTATTGAGAAAATGACGGTCATGAGAAACAACAATTACCGTATTTTCAAAATTCATAAGAAAATCTTCCAGCCACTTGATGGAAGTCAAATCCAAATGGTTTGTAGGCTCGTCCAAAAGCAGAATGTCCGGATTGCCAAACAACGCCTGTGCTAACAGCACCTTCACCTTTTGGTTACCAGTCAGTTCCTTCATCTTGGCATAATGGAGCTCATTGGTAATACCCAGACCGTTCAGCATAATTTCCGCATCGGATTCCGCAGTCCAGCCGTCCAGCTCTGCAAATTCACCTTCCAATTCAGAAACACGCAAGCCATCAGCGTCACTAAAATCTTCCTTGGCATAAATCCTTTCTTTTTCTTCCATGATTTCATAAAGACGTTTATGTCCGTAAAGTACCGTTTTCACCACATCAAAATCATCGAACATAAAATGGTCCTGTTTCAAGACAGCCATTCTTTCTCCCGGAGTAATGAAAACGGAACCGTTGTTCGGCTCAATATCTCCCGACAAAATTTTCAAAAATGTAGATTTTCCTGTACCGTTGGCACCAATCAATCCATAGCAATTCCCTTTTGTAAAATTAACATTAACATCTTTAAAAAGTGTTCTTCCTCCATATTGGAGTGTCACTCCCTGTGCGCTAATCATAATATATTCTCCTTATTTATTATCCTGCCAGAAAATTTTCGGCTTTTATTTTCCATCCTGTACGCCAAGAAAGTTCGATTTCCGAATGGAATCGAACTTTCCTTCCTTTTATTCCGCTGTTGCTTTACTTTCTTCCTTTGGGGCATTGTTCTGTGCATTTTCCTCCGCCGCCATCTGTTCCTCAAAATCTACTGCTGTTTCTAAAGCTTCCTTAGAAATCTCTGTTTTTTCTGTCTTGCCCACCTCGGAGCAAGTTGCAGTGAGAATATACTTTGCAACATTGATTTTTGTTGTACTATCCTGTGCCTGCTGATTTAAATTTTTCATCACATTGTCTGTAAGCACCTGCAGCACAGAGGCAAAATCCATACTGTAGCTGATAGGATACCCTGTTGTTTCGTCAATGGTAACTGTCATCTTCAAATCAGTAACACCTTCGTAATATTCCGGTGTCAGCCCTGCCATTCCCACCACCTGTAAGGATTTTGTTTCTTCCACAATAGTTTTCAACGCTTCTGCTGTTAAGGTACCTTCCAGTGTTACCACCTTGTTTTCTCTGGATACTTCTTTCCAGTCTGTTCCGGCAGTTAAAAAGGCTTCCATATTCTTTCTAATATCATACATCCGCAACGCAGTCAGTGCATCCTCGCGATTCAAGGACTGCTTCATCCACTGGTTACTGTATTGCATATAAGTAGTAACCGTTCCGTTTGTTTCATCCACAAAGGTTTCCATGGTTGTTTCATTATCCGCATCCAGATTGCTTTTATTGACAATTTTCATATTAAGCGGCTCATAGACTACCTTTATTTCTGATTCTGCTTTTGCTGTGGATTTATTTTCACCTACAATCATTTCTGTGTCCGCCGTCAATTTTCCGGTCATGTTCTTCGCCGCCGCAATTTTTTTTGCAGCATCCGCCGCCATCTCCGCCGGTGAAGCCGATGTTGGCTTGGGAGCACAGGCAGCAAGAGCAAAAATCATGATTCCTGTCAAAAACAGTGCCGCCATCTTTTTTATTACTTTCATAGTTTTCCTCCTCATAAATCGCATCAATATAATATATATTCATAAATATATATATCCACCTATTTTATAGGAAACCACCCTATATTTCAAGGCATTTTTATATTTTAATAAAAATATAAGAATTGCGTCCCCTTGCCAACAGCTTGTATTCACTCCATATGATTTTGCCAAAATGCTAATTTTCTCAATGCTTTACCAAATCTTTAATGACTTCTCCGGCCAAAATCAGCCCTGCCACCGATGGTACAAAAGCAATGCTTCCTGTCACCTGCCGGCGTCCTTTTTCCGGCTTCTCCTCGGAAGCAAGAGGTTTCATTGCCGGCTCTTTGGAATAAACCACCTTGACACCTGTGATACCTCGTGCCTTCAATTCTTTTCGCATCACCTTGGCAAGAGGGCAAACCGATGTTTTTGAAATATCCGCCACTTCAAAAGCTGTTGCATCCAGTTTATTTCCTGCACCCATACAACTGATTACAGGTACTCCTGCCGCCTTTGCCTTTCCAATCAGCAAAAGCTTGGAAGAAATAGTATCAATGGCATCCACGACATAGGAGAACCTGGAGAAATCCAGCAGTTCCTCATTTTCTTCACCATAAAAACATTGGTATTCTTCTACAACAGCACTTTCGTTGATGGCAAGGATCCGTTCTTTCATCACCTCGGTTTTGTACCGCCCCACAGTCTTTGTTGTGGCAATAAGCTGACGGTTGATGTTCGTTGTGCTGACTCTGTCCTTGTCTATAAGAGCGATGTATCCCACACCGCTGCGTGCCAGTGCCTCCACCGCAAAGGAGCCTACACCGCCAATGCCGAAAACCGCCACTTTAGCCGCAGATAAACAATCCATTCCTTCTTTCCCCAGTAAAATTTCTGTTCTTCCAAACCTGTTTTCTTTTTGCTCCATAAAAACCCCTTGTCCTATCCAGTTTTTCTGTTTTTAGTCATTGTATCCCTTTTCCGTTTTTTCAAACATAGCTTTCCATCATCATTCTTACATTTTAATATATGTTAAAAGCTCTCCCCCTGTCAACTCCCTAAGGAAAGTTAAAAAACCGGCTTATACGTTCCAAAGCCCCCTCCTTCTGGACTTTTTCCCTTTTTCTGTGTAAAATAATAGAAGAATTACCAGACTGTAGACAAATCCATTGAAAACTGTGGGCCACCCCACAACCCGCCGCCTTTTAAAAAAGTAAGTAGCGTTCGAGGCAAAGCCCCAAGGTTTTAACTTTGTCTACCCCTGGAATTACAAAATTGAGGCGAAAATATGAAAACATATCATTTTAATTATGAAAGAGTGGAAATTGAATATACATTGACTCGCAAAAATGTAAAATATATCAATCTTCGGGTCAATAAAAAGGGAGAAGTTGTTGTATCAGCCGGAAAAAATGTACCCTTTGATGTAATTGACGAATTTGTGCGTTCCAAAGCAGATTGGATTATCCTCCACTTGGCAGAAATCGAAAAGCTACGTCAGCTTCTGCCCGAAAACGAGCTTTTTGACGAAAAAACCGTATACTATTTGGGTAAACCCTTTCGTCTTTCCATACAACACGCCAAAAAGAACGAACTCCTTCTTCAAGGCGAAACCATCACACTCTTTACTACCTCTCCCCAAGACCAAGAAGCCTTGCGCAAGCAATATCTTCTGTGGCTGAAACAAAATGCAGAAATCACATTTGAAAAAATCATGGACAGAGTGCATCCTCTTGTTGCAGATTATGGAGTTTTACGCCCTACTATCAGAATCCGCAATATGAAAAGCCGTTGGGGCAGCTGTTCTCCCACTAAAGGCACCATCCGTTTAAATCTGCAATTAATGAAAACACCGGAAAGCTGTATCGAAGAAGTGATACTCCATGAATTAATTCATTTTCAGCACCCCAATCATAGCCAAGACTTTTATGCCCTTTTGCGTAGTCTTATGCCTGATTATAAAGAGCGAAAAAAAGAAATGGAAACAAACTATAAAGATGGAATTTAAAAACTTTTTTTGTCCCGTTGACAAATCGTCTGGAATGGTATATAATTCATTTTGCTAAGAAATTAATTCATTGCCGCGGAGTGGAGCAGTCCGGTAGCTCGTCGGGCTCATAACCCGAAGGTCACAGGTTCAAATCCTGTCTCCGCAATTTCTATAAAAAACACAGGAAGATATTTTCCCTGTGTTTTTTTGCATTCCGTTTCTTTTTTCAAAAAAAATAGGCTTGCCCAGTGAAGCAAACCCTTCTTTTTTAAATTTTATTCCCTTTAATACAGTGGTGGTGTAATGGTGCCAACAATTTTTGCAACCTCATCACCGGGATTATATAATCTGTGGAAATTTTTTTCCGGTATATAAATAGAATCAAATTTTCTAACTGTATAAATTTCATCGTTTATATGGTATTCTATTGTGCCTTCTAAAACAAAAACACATTCGTCAGCGTCATGAATCATTAATTCCTCGCTGCCCCAGCTTTTTGGCTGTAGCTCCACATAAAGCATTTCCATTTTTGATTCTACCTTTTCCGCACTAGTAAAGGGCGTTAAAAATTCGTATACAACATTGCTTTCTTTGAATTTTAGAATCTTTCTTTCATCTTTTCGGATTACAACAACTTTTCCGTGGTTATCTTCAGCAAATAAAGATACAATGGGAACGCCCAAAACCTCACTGATTTTTCGGACAACAGATAAAGAGGGGTCTATCATGCCTCTCTCTATCTGGGAAATATAGCCCTGGGTCACATGAATCTTGTCAGCAAGCTCCTGCATTGTATAGTTTTTCCCTTTTCTTAGCTCCCTAATTTTGTTGCCTATCATCCAAATCCCTCTGTTCTGTTTATTTTACTCTCTTCTTATTATATCCAAATTTCCCTAAGTTTTCAATCAAAACTCCAGAATAAACCATAAAATTGAAAAAAAATACCCTTTCCCTGTTTAGATTGGGCTTCCCAAGGAAAGAGCATTTTTTTATATGAGAGCGATATACTGATGTAGTTTCATTTATGATTCACTTACTGCTTGCTGTTCCACATTCCTTTTAATCGGACTGCCCTTTACAATCTTATACACGCCAACGGTCAACAAAGGAACCAGATAAATCAGAATGAACCCATAAGCCAGTAAAGAATATCCTTTTGCAACCAAATCAATGATTCCAAATTTAGAAAGCACTGTTGCAATAACAAGAATCAGAACGGTTGTAAAGCCCTGTTGTCCTCTGGACAGTACTGCCCTTCCGCCCTCCTGCAAGCCTGAATTGATTCGTTCAATGAGGGCATGAATAATACCTGTGGACGTTTCAATCAGCGTCCAGCCCATAACGATACCAAATATACTAATAACAATAGGTCCTGCAACGCCCTTCATCATAGCAAGCCAAGGAACTTCTGCTGTCAATACGCCTTCTGCGGGATAGAAGCCCATAACTGCAAAATAAGTTAAAAACCAAGGAATTGTCATCAGCGCCCCGGCGATGATTCCGGAAATTACCGTTTCCTTTCTCTTTGTCTGCCTTTTTAATG
>CAZCDP010000097.1:0-5994 GCA_964497675.1 uncultured Candidatus Epulonipiscium sp. | reverse complement strand
TTTAACGAATAAATATGCTGAAGGTTATCCTGGAAAACGCTATTATGGCGGTTGCCAAAAGGTGGATATTGTAGAAAACTTAGCTAGAGATCGTGCGAAAGAACTTTTCGGCTGTGACCATGTCAATGTACAGCCTCATTCTGGTTCTCAGGCGAATCAAGCAGTTTATTTTGCCATGTTGAATCCAGGGGACACGGTGTTGGGTATGAACCTTGACCATGGCGGGCATCTGACTCATGGCAGCCCTGTTAATATGTCTGGAAAATACTTTAACTTCGTGGCTTATGGTGTTGATGATGAGGGATTTTTAGATTATGCTGCTCTTCGTGCCATCGCTTTGGAGCATAAACCTAAAATGATTGTAGCGGGAGCCAGTGCTTATGCCCGTATCATCGATTTTGAGAAAATCAGCGCTGTGGCAAAAGAAGTAGGTGCTTATTTGATGGTAGATATAGCTCATATTGCAGGTCTTGTTGCGGCAGGTCTTCATCCATCACCGATTCCTTATGCAGATTTTGTGACTACAACGACACATAAAACGCTGCGTGGCCCACGAGGCGGTATGATTATGTGCAAGGAAGAATATGCCAAGGCGATTGATAAAGCAATTTTCCCTGGTATTCAAGGCGGTCCGCTCATGCATACCATTGCGGCGAAGGCTGTATGCTTTAAAGAAGCGTTGGAACCATCTTTTAATGAGTATATGAAACAGGTGCTTAAAAATGCTTCCGTTTTGGCAGAAACATTGATAACTAACGGTGTTAATATCGTTTCCGGCGGCACAGAAAACCATTTGATGCTGGCTGATCTCAGAAGCCTTGATATTACTGGAAAAGCGGCAGAAAAAATGTTGGATGAAGTTGGTATTACGGTCAATAAAAATACAATTCCTAATGATCCCCAATCTCCTTTTGTAACCAGCGGTATCCGAATTGGTACACCAGCTGTAACTTCCAGAGGCATGAAGGAAGAGGAAATGAAAGAAATTGGTGAAATCATTGCTATGGTGTTAAAAGATTTTGAAGGAAAGAAAGAAGAAGCAATAAAGAGAGTAAAAAATCTTACAGATAAATTACCTCTTTACTAAAATTAAAAAACTTGATTTCAACCCGAAGGTATTTTGTCTTCGGGTTTTTTATATTCCCTTAAAAATGAAGAAAGCAGTACAGAAGTTCTCTCTTTACTCTGTTATAATAAAAACAGATATATTGTGTCAGATTTTTGAATTTTCAGGGCAATAGAATAGTAAGGGGGGATATGGTTTGTCAGAGGACGGAAAAATTTTGGAATTATTGAAAAGCCAGCCGGAACAGGGAATGGGGCTGTTAATAGAGAAATATATGGGGCTTTGTTATTATATCGTAAAGAGCAGGCTGGAAGGTTTTGGGATGGAAGATGTGGAAGAGTGCATCAATGATATTTTTGTAGAAATATATCGTAACATAGAAAAAATCGATTTGAATCGTGGTACCTTGAAAGCATTTCTTTCTATCATCGCAAGACGAAAGGCGGCAAAACGGTATCAAGCCCTTCATTCCCATCAGGAGCTTCCCTTGGAGGAAACGGTTACCCAAAAAGGAGATACCTTTCTGACTATGGAAACCCGTTCTGTGCTTCTGGAAAGCATCAAAAAATTGGGAGAACCGGATAGTCGAATTTTTATGCTGAAATATTATTTTGGGTATAGCACAAAAATGATAGCAGCGTATTTTCAGTTAAATGAAAATACAGTTGATAAAAAGGTTCAGCGAGGGTTGGAAAAAATAAAAGTTTTTTTGAGGGAAGGTGCCTTTTATGAGTGAAAATTTGGAAGATTTTTTAGACCATTTAACGGAAGAAGATTTGAAAGATTTTATGCCTGACGAATTGCCTGTCATGGAAGATGAGTTGGCGAAAAAAAGGATACTCGAATCAACGCTTCAAAAAATGGGTATACAAAAAAAGCGGAGGTTTCCCAGAAAAACTGCGGCGGCAGTTGTTGTACTATGTCTTCTTACAGTTGGTGTTGTTGGAGTGAAGCCCATACAGGCGGCATTGGAAAAATTTTTATATTTATTGCCAGGAATCGGAATCGTTCAAAATGGGGAAAAAGAAATTTTTACAGGCAATATTTTATGTGGAAAGGTGGAAGAAGGAAATAAGACAGCAGAGTTGACAGATGTTTATTGTATCAATGGAATATGTAAAGCCAGTGTGACTGTGACAGACTATAGCTCTTACAAAAACGAAGAAGAAAACGATTACTATACGGAAATGCAGGAAACCTATGGCTTGACTATGTATCATAATGGTACTGAAAAAAGATTGAAGGACTGGAACAGTCCCCATGCATGGGGAAGGGAGGAACCAAGCTACCATCTATATGGGAGAGAACTTGAATATCCCTTAGAATTCCCGTTGCAAAATAATTATTTTGAAATCAGTGTGGATGGTTTTTCAAAACGGTTGGCGTATCAACTCGCACCCAGCGAGTCTTTTGAAAATTTGACGGATATTGGTGCCACGGTAGAAAAAAATGGCACTACCATTACCGCAACGGCAGAAATGATAGAGGGCGGTGTAAAGGTGGAGTATTATGTGATACCATCGAAGGAAGTGCAAATTGCCAGTGAAGCAACAAAAAGATTTTTTTTGATGTCCATGCCTTATCACATGGATATGGAAAACCATTTCTATTTGAAAACAAAAGATGGCAGAAAACTAAGGAGTGTAAATAGGAAAGGGAAGACTTATACACTTCCAAAAGAGGGAAATGCGAGAAGCAGTTTTTTTGAGGTGGAAGAAAAAGACTTCCCAGCTGTTTTACATTTCGGAGCGATTACAGGAACGACAGAAGAAAGCCATACAGCAAGTATCCCTGTTCCTAAAATCAATGAAACGCTTTCTGTGGATATTCCTATAAAATTTAAATATGGTATGGTACACATTTTAGAAGTCAGTCGGAAAAAAACTATGGAACAGACAGGTGAAATGATAAAAGACCCGAAAACAGGAAAAGAAGTGGAAGCGGATAGAATAGAAGCGGAGGAGATTTCCTGCAAAATTCAGGTTGTGCCAAATAATACGCAAAGGGAAATGTATGGAGTTTACTGCCGCCTTACGGATGACAACGATTGTTTCAGTAGTGGCTATAAGGAAGCAGAGGAAACTGATTATCATTATTTTAATCAGTTTTTCACTATGCGAGAGATTACGAAAGACTCTTTGGACATTGTATTTGAATTTCCCTGCTATTGGGTTTGGGGAGATTATGACATCCCTCTAGAATTAAAATAGCTGAAAAATGGCAAGTAAATAAAAGGCTAGTCTTACCTAGAATTGAGAATAGAGTAGGAACAAAATCTTTTTTTTGTTGAAATAAGACGAGATGTTATGTGTAGCTTGAATCAGGGTGGATACAAGCTACACATTTTAAAAACTTACTGCACATCTATCAAAAGTAATTTATAAACAAAGCATCAAAATAAGAAGTGGACGATAGTTAGTTTTAACTAACATTAAATTAATTTTCTGTACAGGAACAGCAACGACAATTTAATATTTTCTTTAGTGCGCAAGAGCTGCTGCTGTGAGAGCGTTCAATGGGAATATTATTTTTAGTCGCTTCCTGTACGGCACTGGTAACCATAGTATGAGAAACTGTACTGGTAAATAGAATCAAAAAGTCTGGGTTTCCGATTTTATTTTTAAAATTACTAGGCATCTGCGTAAAAACTTTTGCTTTGCATTGGTACTTTTTACAGATTTCTTTATATTGACCTGCCATTCTGTCATGGCCTCCAATGATTACTATACTCATAAATGAACCTCCTTTTTAGTATTTATTTAGTCCGATAGTTAGCTGTTGCTAACTAATAATGAAATCATATCACTGTTAAGGAGGTTTGTCAATATTAAAAAAATTTTCGTTTTTTTCTTCAACAACATTATACTGAGGAAATTCTTGTGTTTTTTATTAAAAAACGATATAATAATGTAATTTTAAAAATTTGAAATTAGATAGGAGAGGCATATGGAAGGAAAATTATATGGAATCGGAGTAGGACCGGGGGATCCGGAGTTGCTGACCTGCAAGGCAGTCAGGCTGTTGAAGAAATGTGAAATTATCGTTGTTCCGGAAAGTAATTCAGGGATGAATGTTGCCTTTGAGATTGCCAGAAAGGCAGTGCCGGAAATAGAGAAGAAAAAAATACGAAAAGTGTTTATGCCTATGACAAAAGACAAGGCGGCTTTAAAGGAAGCCCATGAAAAGGCGGCAGACAGTATTTTGGAATGGCTAAAAGAAGGCGATGTGGCTTTTTTGACGTTGGGAGATCCTTCTGTTTATTCTACTTACTGGTATCTTCATAAAAGAGTCCAGGGAAAGGGTGGACACGCCCAAATTGTACCGGGAATCCCTTCCTTTTGTGCCGCGGCTGCTGCCCTTAATGTCAATTTGGCGGAAGGACGTGAAATGCTGCACATCATACCGGCATCTTATGAACTGGAATCAGCTTTGCAGTTGTCGGGAACAAAGGTGTTTATGAAAGCAGGCGGAAATTTTGAAAAAATGCAGAAGCTGTTAAAGGAAAACAAAACAAAGCAAACCGTAAAAATGATTGAAAACTGCGGAATGAAGCAAGAAAAAAAATATTACAGTATAGAAGAAATACCGGAAAAGGCGGGGTATTTTTCCCTTGTGGTTATAAAGGAAAAGCAAGATAAGTAGGAAAGAAAAAAGCAGAATCTTTTAAAATGGACTGCTTTTTTGTTTTTATGATAAAAATAATATTCCATGAAAGGAGTTGCTTTTTTTGATCGGCTTTACAGAAGGGAAGGGGAAGGCTATAATAAAGCATAATGTCTGAATGGAAGAAGGGGATGTTATGTTTACCAATAAAGAACTGTTTCGATTGATTATACCACTGATGATAGAACAGGTTTTAGCGGTTACAGTGGGCATGGCCGATGTCATGATGATTTCTGTGGCAGGAGAAGCAGCTGTTTCAGGTGTTTCACTTGTGGACATGGTCAGTGTGCTGATTATAAATCTTTTTGCGGCATTGGCAACGGGTGGTGCTGTGGTTTCGGCTCAGTGTATCGGTAAAAAAGACCGTGATATGGCCTGTGAATCTGCTCATCAGCTTTTGGTTGTTACTGCTATCATTTCGCTGCTGGTAATGGCTTTCGTTTTGGCGGCAAAAAGGCCTTTGCTTCGTCTGCTGTTTGGTACGATAGATGATGAAGTTATGAAAAATGCTCTGACCTACATGACCATAACGGCTATTTCTTATCCTTTTTTAGCTTTGTATCATTCTTGCTCGGCATTGTTCCGATCCATTGGGAATTCAAAAATATCTATGGTTATTTCTTTTTTTATGAATATCATTAATATTGGCGGTAATGCTGTTTGCATTTTTATATTACATATGGGGATTGCCGGTGTTGCAGTGCCATCCTTGATTTCCAGAGCCTTGGCGGCAATCGTTATGTTGGTTATCATCCGAAATCCTAAAAACCAGATATATATCGGAAAAGATGTGAAGCTGCATATCAACTGGGTTATGATACGGAAAATACTTCATATTGGTATTCCGAACGGATTGGAAAACAGTTTGTTTCAGTTGGGAAGGGTGTTGGTAGTCAGTATCATTGCCGGTTTTGGAACGGTACAAATTGCAGCCAATGCAGTGGCCAATAACTTTGACGCCTTGGGCTACATTCCCGCTCAAGCCTTAGGGCTGACGACGATTGCCGTTGTGGGACAGTGTGTAGGTGCCGGCGACTATGAGCAGGCTAGACTTTATACGAAAAAACTTCTCAAGCTTTCTTATTTGTTTACAGCTGTAGTGAACGGGGCTATTATTCTTACCCTACCGTTGACATTACCGATTTATCACTTATCAGCAGAAACGCTGAAGTTGGCGGCTCTTTTGATTCTGATTCATGACGGCGGCGGCATTTTTTTGATACCTCCTGCCTTTACATTACCCAATGCACTGCGAGCTTCCAATG
>CAZCDP010000096.1:0-6006 GCA_964497675.1 uncultured Candidatus Epulonipiscium sp. | reverse complement strand
AGAAAATTTCTGACACCATTCATCAGGTAATGAACAGCTTATTTATGACTATTACCAACGCCAATTTTGATGACGTGGCCATTGAGCAACAGATTAAAAAAATGCTTTCTCTCAGAAATGAACTGAGAAAAATGGTATCGGTAAATAATCTCCATGATGCTGCAACATTTGAAGTGGATACAAGAGAGTCTATGTTGGACAAGGCTTCATCCATCGGCGTATTGGCAACTGAAGATGAGGATGTGCGTTCTCTGCGGGAAATGATTATATACGGGCTGAAAGGTATGGCAGCCTATATTGAACATGCGTTAAACATAGGAAAAGAAAATCCGGAAATCTACACATTTATTTATGAAGCATTGGCTGCAACCCTAGACGATACGCTTTCTACTGATGATTTGGTCGCTCTTACCTTAAAGACAGGGGAATACGGCGTAAAAGCAATGGCTCTTTTGGATGAAGCCAATACTTCAAAGTATGGAAATCCTGAAATAACACAGGTTGATATTGGAGTTAGAAAAAATCCTGCAATTTTAATCTCCGGTCATGATTTGGCGGATTTGGAACAGTTATTAGAGCAGACAAAGGGAAGCGGTATCGATGTATATACCCATGGCGAAATGCTGCCTGCTCATTATTACCCAGCTTTCAAAAAATATGAAAATTTTGTGGGGAATTATGGGAATTCATGGTGGAAACAGGTAGGGGAATTTGAATCCTTCCATGGTCCGATTCTGTTTACCACAAACTGTATCGTTCCTCCCAAGAGCGAAGAAGTCAAAAATAGAATTTTTACAACCGGTTCATCAGGCTTTCCCGGATGTCCTCATATTGTGGCTGATGCAAATGGAAAAAAAGATTTTTCTGAAATCATTGCCCTTGCAAAGACACTGCCTGCACCGGATGAAATCGAAACAGGCAGCATTGTAGGCGGATTTGCACACAATCAGGTGATTGCCCTTGCCGACAAAGTAGTTGACGCAGTCAAAGCGGGTGCTATCAAAAAATTCTTTGTCATGGCGGGGTGCGATGGCAGGTTGAAATCCAGAGAGTATTACACTGAGTTTGCCCAAAAGCTTCCGAAGGACACTGTGATTCTTACAGCAGGCTGTGCGAAGTATCGCTACAACAAATTGAATTTGGGGGATATTGGCGGAATTCCCAGAGTTCTTGACGCAGGGCAATGTAACGATTCTTATTCCCTTGTAGTAATTGCAATGAAACTCAAAGAGGTTTTTGGACTAGACGATATCAACCAGCTGCCTATTGCTTACAATATTGCATGGTATGAGCAAAAAGCGGTAATTGTTCTCCTTGCACTCCTATATTTGGGTGTAAAAAATATTCACCTTGGACCTACATTACCAGGTTTCCTTTCTCCTAATGTAGCAAAGGTGCTTGTTGAGAAATTTGGCATTGCAGGCATCGGTACAGTAGAGGATGACATAAAATTGTTTATGGCGGAATAATCTCATTTCACCTCGCGGACATGGTAAAGCATGACGCGAGGTGTTTTTTATTTCTGGATTTTTAAGTGTGGTTTTAAGGGTACATTAGGGATTTGTGCCATTTGTTGCATTAATCTTCTGTTAAGTCAGGGCTAAAAATAATGTGGCCGGTAAAAAATTTTGAAAAATGTTTATAATATCATTTATTTTATCCCTTTTAATATACATTATAGAACAACGGAAAAGGTGGTTGTCCGGAATCTTAAACAATACCTGAATGGCAATAAGAAACAAGCCCAAGCCCTGATAATATTATTTTGTAGAATTTGCCAATTACATTTTTTCTGTTAATTATAGAATAGATTGCTATCCAACTTGTCCATCCGTTTTTTTGCCGTTAAGGCAAGGAACAGCAGCATTAATAATACGGTGATTCCATCAGCCATTGCTTGTGCATAATAAATTCCTGTTTTTGCCCATAGCTGCTCCAATAGAATCAAAGCGGGCAGATAGACGATTCCCTGTCTACAAATACTGAACACAAATCCAGCCTTGCTGTACTTCATGCACAGCAGATAAACGGTAGCCATTGCTTGAAATCCATAGGTAAAGAAAAGGATGCTGGCAGCAAACAGAGCTTTTGTTCCGCTGGATATGACGTTGGGGTCAGGAGAGAAGGCACGTACGATAGGTCCTGCCAACGCAATCTGCCCTAAAGAAATGAGAATACCACCGCAGGTTCCCCACAGATATGCTTTGCGTGTGGCTTCGCGGATACGATTTTTATGTCTTGCACCATAGTTATAGGAAATGAAGGTTTGGTAGCCCCTGGAAAAACCGGTGATGGCAAAGGTAGTCATGCCTACAACACGGTTAGCAATTCCAAGCCCCGCAACCACGTGATCCCCGTAGGGTGCTGCTGCAACGTTTGCCATACTGAGGGAAAGACTTTGGAACAGGTTAATAGCAAACAGCGGTACTCCTATTTTTAGGATAGGGTTTACAATCCATTTGTGCAGCTGTATGCGGCGAAAGCTTAGACGCAAATAGCTTTTTTTGCGCAGATAGTATTGAATCAGAATGACAAAAGATACGAACTGGGAGATTACTGTGGCAACTGCCGCACCGTAAATACCCATTCCCATGGGAAAAATTAAAATGGGGTCAAGTATGATGTTCAAGATGGAGCCTACAAGCTGTGAGCAGGTACTGAGTCCTACCGCTCCCTCTGCACGTACAAGGTTCATCAGACAAACGGAAGAAATATGGAACAGAAAAGAAACAATCAAAATGCCGGAATAGTCCATTGCTAGGGGAAGGACAGCTTTCGACGCTCCCATGGATTTCAAGATGGACGGCAAAAATGGAAGGGAGAGCTGAGAAAGCACGCTGAAAAAGAAACAGTAAAAGATAGTGGATGCCAAAACGGTTTCTGCTTCCTCTTTTTTGCCCGCACCTAACAACTCCGATATATAAGCGGCGCCACCGTTGCCAAATAGCAGACCAATACCCGGAACCAAGGTGACAAGAGGATAAACGATTGAAATAGCACTCATGGCCTCTGTCCCTAATTGTGCAACAAAGTAACTGTCAACAAAATTATAAAATCCGGTCATGAGCAAGCCGATAATTGTTGGAAGTCCCAAATATAACAATGCAGTACCAACTTTTCCGTTTTCCATCATCATCAATCTTTTATTCACCTTACGTTGCCTCCTTGAAAAGTTAAGTAGCTATACTAGTTGGGCAAAAGAAATAGCACTTTGACAGAGTGCTATTTCTTTTGCCATTGCACTTCACTTAAAAATTTGTAAATAGTTGAACGTTGCTGGCTGTTGTACGTTTGTAAAACATTAAAAATTTTGACGTCAAGTTCTTCGTGGTATCGGAGATGCCCTTCAAATGCATTGCGGCCTTTTTGCGTCAAGTGTACAAGTACCCGTGTTTTGTTTTCGGAATCCACTAATTTTATAAGGTATCCTTTTTTTTCAAGCTTTTTAACCATCTGCGACACAGCGCCTTTTGTAACCTGCATGGATTTTGCAATATCAGAAATACAGCAATTTTCGCTGTTACCAATAAATGCAATCAGGTGTATTTCTGCAACAAAAAGCTCATGGTCGGTGCCAAAAGTACGGGATTGCTTGTCGTATTTATTAAATTGTTCTACCACGTCCAGTAGTTGTCTTGTGATTTCATGTGCATTATGTATTTTTTCCATAAATAAGATTGTACATCTTCTAAACTATTTTGTCAACAGTTAAAAGCTGATCACCAAATGAAAAATGCTCTACAGATGTTTGTGCCTTTTTATTTAGACAAAAGCGGGTATTTAACCTGAGAAGAAATAGATTTTACTCGGCGTTTTTATTCTTCTGTTATTTCCGCGGCAGAGTGCAGGGGTTTTACAGAAAGCAAAAAAATGGTCATTATAATAAAGGCGAAGCCAGTCAAATCTATGAAGGTGAATTTTTCTTTGAGCCAGACAATAGATACAAATGCCGATGAAAGTGGTTCCATGGAAGCAAACAGGCTGGCTTTGGTAGCTCCAATATTTTTAACACCCAGCAGATAGAAGCAAAAGCCTAGGATCGTACCAAAGGTCAAGATAAACGATAGGGAAATTACCGACGTAAGGTCTATAATCCCCGTAAAGGGGAGAATGGGATAACGGAAAGAAAGAAGAAAACCGCCTATAACCATACCCCAGCCAATAATACAGGGGGAATCCTGTGTTTCCAAAAGCCGCCGAGGCTGCAATGTGTAAAAGGCCATTGAAAAGGCGGAGGCTATCCCCCAAAACAAAGCGCGGGGGGAGATGGAAAGTGTTTTTATATTTCCGTTGGTAGCTAGCAAAAAAGTGCCGAAAAGTGCAAAAAAAACAGCCGCTAACTCGAGTTTAGATGGCATTTTTTTCTGGAGGATTGCCAGATAAATTAAAATAATAACAGGACCGGTATATTGCAATACAGTAGCAGTGGCGGCATTTGAATATTTAATTGCGGCAAAAAATGTATACTGTGCAGGCAGCATACCGAATATGGAAAATAAAATTAAATCTATAGCAGTTTGCTTATTTTTCCACACTTGAAAGATGTTTCCGTTTTTTATGTAAAGATAAATGAGAAGAATGAAACCGGCACAAAGAAGCCGAAACGTTACAATCCACTCCAACTGAAAATTCCTAGTCGCTGCAAGAAACTGTCCGACATTACCGGAAATACCCCAACAGCAGGCGCCAAAGGCTGTCAGTAAGGCACCTTTGATAAAACTTTTTCTGTCCATAAATACTCCTTTCCGCTAAGTACACGGGATGATATGAAAGTGCAGAATGATATATGGCAAAGGTTGGTACATCATAAAAAATGAGAACAGATGCCAGTAAAAAGCTTTTCGGGAAGAAAAGTCATAATTACTCAAATTTTACTATAATATTCTATCATCGTATGGAAAAGGAGTCAAGACACAGTCTTTTGACAGAATTTGCTGAAAATACTTGCTTATTCAAGGTGAAAAGGTTATAATTAAAAAAATGTGACTAAAAATGATAGAACTACAGTTTTTTCAAATGGAAAGTCGAGGGGGGTTTCTGGCCAAAGGGGCAGGAATGGAGGCTTTTTGTTTGAAACTGAAAGCTGATGATAAATTCGTATATCCCCCAAAAAAGAAGCTGGGCAGGACTTAGTAATATGACTTATAAGATAGCCTGAAATCAGGTGACTTTTTTATGTCACCTGATTTTTGTGTTATAAGACATAGACGAACAAACATCAGTATTTTTTGGAAAAAAGCTGTTGTTTTGTTGCTTATAGCACAACGACTATTTTATTTTAGGGAGGAATTATCTATGACTTTCGTTGTTATATTTGTGATTTACATCGCTCTGATGGTCGGGATAGGTATGTATTTTTCAAATAAGAATGACAATATGTCCGATTACATTCTGGGCGGGCGTTCTTTGAACATTTGGGTTGCATCCCTTAGTGCACAGGCCTCAGACATGAGCGGCTGGCTCTTGACAGGCTTACCGGGTCTGGCTTATCTTTCAGCCGTTGGCTCACAAGAAGCGATTTGGACAGCATTGGGTCTGGCTATCGGTACTTATTTAAACTGGTTGGTTGTTGCCAAACGGTTAAGACAGTACACAGAGGTGGCAGGGAACTCTCTGACCATGCCTGATTATTTTGAACACAGATTTAGAGATACTACCAGAACATTAAGAATCGTTACGGCATTATTTATTCTTGTGTTTTTCTTAGTGTATACCTCATCTGCCTTTGTTACAGCGGCAAAATTATTCCATACTGTATTTGGCATCAGCTATCGTACAGGGTTAATCTTAGGGGCAATCATTGTAATCGTGTATACCTGTTTGGGCGGATTTAAAGCAGTTTGTTGGACTGACTTATTCCAGGGGATACTAATGTTCATTGCAATCATTATTATTCCCATAGCGGCAGTCAGAATCTTTGGGGGATTTGCTCCGGCACTTGAAACGGTCGAGGCAGTGCATCCTGGATTTTTGGACATCATTCCTAATGGCAGCAATATTTCATGG
>CAZCDP010000095.1:0-6011 GCA_964497675.1 uncultured Candidatus Epulonipiscium sp. | reverse complement strand
CCATTATTAGAAAAAAAGCGTTTCTTGCGGAAAACAATAAAAAGCATTGATTATTATTATAGTCAGCTGGAACAAAATAAAGATATCATCAGACATATTAATGGATATGATGATATTTTGCAAAATAAGGCGGATGGAAAAATCAGCGGCTTGCTTTCGCTGGAAGGGGGAGAGGCGCTGGAAGGAGAAATCTCTAGTCTGCGGATGCTGTATCGTTTGGGCGTGCGTGGGATGACTTTGACATGGAACCACAGGAATGCGCTGGGTGATGGCGTTGCGGAGCGGGATACCGGCGGCGGACTGACGTCTTTTGGAAAAGATGTGGTACGGGAAATGAATCGTCTGGGGATGGTGGTGGATGTTTCTCATCTTTCCGAGAAAGGCTTTTGGGATGTGGAAAAAACGGCAGAAATGCCCTACATTGCCAGTCATTCCAATGCCAGAGGCGTATGCTCTGGGCCAAGGAACCTTTCCGATGACCAAATACGAGCCATTGCAGGACACGGCGGCGTAATTGGTATCAACCTATTTTCCCCTTTTGTTGCAGACAAAGAAAGGGTTGATTCGGAAGATGTGATACGCCATATAGACTATATCATCAAGCTGGCTGGGGATGATTGTATTGGTCTGGGCTGTGATTTTGACGGTATCGACAAAACGCCTGTGGACCTGCAAAATGTATCTAATCTGAAAGTACTGTTGGAGAGGATAGAGAAAGAATATGGCAGGGAAACTGCAGACAAAATTGCCGAAAAAAATTTTTTAAGGGTACTAAAGAAAATATTAAAGTAGAGGTGTAAAGATGAAATCATTAAAAAAGATAAAAAGTTTTATACAACTTGCCATAGTGGTTTTTGCAGCACTGTTTTTCCTGAATGGCTTGTCCTTTCATCCCATAGCGGAACAGGAACTGAAAAGTGAATTTTTGCTTAAAGTTAAAGAGAATGGACTAAAAAAAGGGAGGGTTATTTTGGAAGAAGTACATGGAAACAGTTGTACCTTCCTTTTTGAGAACAGCGATGAGGAAAGGGCCTGCGGCACCTATGTCAAAAGCTTATATGGAAGGAAATGGAAAGAAGTGAAGTTCTTTACCTCCAAAATGGGCGTATTGGATTTGGGAGAAATCACTTATGATGTCAATGATAAGCTGACAGTGTATAGCACTCTTTGTAGATTCGGAGAGAACCCTAAGGTTATTTTTGGTGAGGATAAAATGCCCGTACTTTCTATCAAAACCTTTGGTATGTGTGTGGTATTGATGGCAGGCTTTGCAGGAAGATTTATTGGAATGAAAAGAAGACAAAAATAAAACAGAGCAAAACAGCTATGTTGCAGATAAAATAGGCAGATATATAGATTTTAAATGAAAAACGTTACCAATGAAAATTAAGAAATGAGGTGCATTATGGAATTATCAAAAAAAGCAATGGAGATCAAACCTTCCTCAACATTGGACATCTCTGCAAAGGCGGCACAATTAAAGGCAGAGGGTATGGATATTGTTACATTTGGCGTAGGTGAGCCGGATTTTGATACACCGGAACATATCAAAGAAGCAGCGGAAGCGGCTATCCATGATGGATTTACAAGATACACACCTGCAGCGGGAACCATAGAGCTTCGTCAGGCAGTGTGTGACAAGCTGAAACGGGATAATGGACTGGACTATGAGGTTTCACAGGTCATCATCAGCAATGGTGCGAAGCATTCTCTGATGAACGTATTTATGGTCATTTTGAATGAGGGGGATGAAGTTATTATTCCGGCTCCTTATTGGCTCAGCTATTCGGAGATGGTGAAAATTGCCGGAGGCGTTCCTATCATTGTTCATACGAAAAAGGAAAATAATTTTATGCTTTCCAAGGAAGAATTGGAAGCGGCGTATACGCCGAAAACAAAGGCACTCATACTGACCAGTCCCTCCAATCCTACGGGTATGGTAAGTACTTTGGAGGACTTGTCCATGATTGCTTCCTTTGCGGTGGAAAAGGATTTGATTGTGATTTCCGATGAAATTTATGAAAAACTTATCTATGATGAGGACAAAAAACATATCAGCATTGCTTCGTTAGGTGAAGAAATCTACAATAGAACCATTGTAATCAACGGTGTTTCCAAAAGCTATGCCATGACTGGCTGGAGAATTGGGTTTACGGCAGCACCCTTGGCGATTGCCAAGCTTATTAGCTCCCTACAGTCCCATATGACATCGAACCCCAACTCTATTGCCCAGAAGGCAACAGTTGCGGCGTTGAATGGCTCACAGGAGTGTGTGGAGGAAATGCGTCGGGAATTTAAGAAACGCAGGGATTATATTTATGAGAGAGAAGATGCCATTCCTTATATCTCTGCCTTAAAACCAGAGGGAGCGTTTTATCTTTTTGTAGATGTTTCTGCTGTTTATGGAAAATCTGTGGGGGAAATGACGATTCATTCTGCCGCTGATTTTGCGAAAGCACTCATTGAGAAAAAATATGTGGCAGTAGTGCCTTGTGCAGATTTTGGTATGCCGGATTATATCAGACTTTCTTATGCGACATCTATGGAACTGATTCAAAAAGGAATGGATAGAATAGAAGAACTGGTCAAAGAATTACAGTAATAACATATTCCCATTGAAGCATGATTCAGAGGGGAGTTGTTAGGTGGGAGGTTTTATAATGAGCTATGAAATTTTGGACAGCAAGAAAACTTACAAGGGTAAAGTGATTTCTGTAAAAGAGGACCTGCTGTGTATGCCCAACGGTAAAGAAGCCATAAGGGAAGTCGTAGTACGTGGAAATGCTTCTGCGGTGCTTCCTATTGACAGCGATGGAAATATTATTTTTGTACGTCAATATCGTCACCCATTTGGGGAAATGATGTTGGAAATCCCTGCAGGAATGATAGAGAAAGAGGAAGACCCCTTTGATTGTATCAAACGTGAATTAGAGGAAGAAACAGGTTATTACTCCGAGGATATTCAGTTTTTGTATCAAATGTATCCTTCTGTTGGATTTTGTACAGAGAAAATTTATTTGTATTTGGCGAAAGAGCTGAAAAAGGGAATGGCAAACCCTGATGAGGACGAATTTATTGCGTTGGAACGATATAGCATGGATGAAGCAGTCTGTATGATTTTTGACGGAAGAATCAAAGACGGCAAGACGATTGCGGCTGTTTTGGCATACAAAAATATGCATAAATAAGACGAGCATACCATATGTTTTATTAAGGGGATAAGAAAGAGAACCAAGATAAAACGGAGGCATGGTTATGGGAAAACAAAGAGGAATCAGAAGCGAAAGAGGGCAGATAATGATTGGTATTATTTGCCTTTCCTTTTTACTTAGTGCAGTCGCCGGAGCAATCGCTGCAAACTATATGGGTGGGGAACAGGTGGCCTACTTTGGACAGGAAATAAATACTTTTTTTGGGGAGATACGGGAACATGGGATTTCCCGAAATACTCACTTTTTACCTGTCTATTTTAAATACATAAAATATGATATTTTGATTTGGCTGGGCGGATGGATTACCGGCGGCGTTTTTTTATCCGTTGGAGTACTGCTGTTTCGTGGGATTTCCTTGGGGTTTACAACAGCTATGCTGATGAAGCAGTTTGGGATGCGGGGTATGCTGGCGGCTACGGTATCTTTTGTACCGCAAAATATCATTATAGTGCCTGTCTTTCTTTTTATGACTTGGGCGGCTATCCATTTTTTCGTGGATATGAGGGAAAAAGGAGTGGGGAGAGCAAGCCTTAGACGGGAACGGCAACGAAAACAGGCCGAGTACAGCATTTTGTTTGGTGGTTCTTTAGCTTGTTTGGCGGTGGCATCGGTATTGGAAGTTGCGGTTACACCCATATTAATGGAGAGTATATCCGTTTTTTTGGTGTAAAACTAGAAGAATTGGTGATGAAAAGATGTATTATTAACAAAATTCAGTTTTTTTGGAAAAAAATATCGACTTTTTGGAAGAAAACCCTTATAATTCAATTAATATATATAAAAGGGGCCATAAAGAATGGAAGAAAAAATAGCTGATTTTACCCGTTATCTTAGAGAATTTAAAAGTTCATCGGAAAATACAATCCTTTCCTATGGCAGAGATTTGAAAAATTTTTCCGTATTTTTGAAAAAGTTTGGTATTCAGAGTGTAGATAGTGTAAACAAAACCAATATCATGGCATATATTTTTGAGTTACAAAAGCAAAATAAGGCCAGTTCTACTGTAGTAAGAAATATTGCTTCATTAAGGGCTTTTTTTCAATATTTATTTAAAAATGGATTGGTATCGGATAATCCAGCTATTGATTTGGATACCCCTAAAGTTGAGAAAAAAATTCCGGAAATACTTTCTCTTGATAAGGTAGAACTGCTTTTAGACCAGCCCGAAACCAGTGATTTAAAAGGAATGCGGGACAAGGCTATGCTGGAAGTGCTTTATGCTACCGGTATTCGTGTCACAGAGTTGATTTCTTTAAAAGTGGAGGATATCAATCTTTCTTCGGAATATATTAAATGTACCAAAGGGAAAAGGACGAGGGTCATTCCTCTTGGTTCCCAAGCCATTGAAGCGTTGAAAATCTACATGGAAAAAGGACGGGAAGCCATGATTCTTACGCCGGAGGAAGATGCTTTTTTTGTGAATTGCAGTGGAAAGCCCATGACAAGACAGGGTTTTTGGAAAATCATGAAATACTATTCAAAGAAAGCGGGCATTGAAGAAGATATTACACCCCATATGTTGCGTCACTCCTTTGCGGCCCATCTCATTGAAAATGGAGCAGATTTACAGTCTGTACAGGAAATGCTGGGGCATTCCGATATTTCTACGACACAGATTTACGCTAAAATTAATAAAAACAAGCTGAAAAGTGTTTATGCAAAGGCACATCCCAGAGCATAATATAACAAAAGTTCCTTTTTACGGAAATATGGAAAAGGGGCTTTTTTTATTTTCAAGTAAGTTGATTATGAAAGCAGAGTTACATCCATTGGAAGAAATTGAATTTCGCTACGCCAAACCATTTATGAATAAAAAGGGGAAGCTTTGTTTTTTTTCATAGAAAGTTATAAAAAGGGTATTTTTGTATAAAATATTGACATGGTAATAGAAGGAAGATTATAATGAAAGTGTACTTGAAGGAAGGACAAAATAAACACAAATGTCCTTGAACGGAGAACCTTTATATAAGAAAACAGGTAGGAGTGGAGCATATGTTAACCCTTGACATGGTAAAAGAAGCGAAAGAAGTATTGCAGGATGTAGCAAGAAATACCCCTTTAATTTCCTCACAGGTCATAAACCAGAAGGCAGAGGTATACATCAAATGTGAGAATATGCAGGTGACAGGTTCTTTTAAACTGCGTGGTGCTTATTACAAAGTTTCAAAGCTTTCTGACGAAGAAGCGCAAAAGGGCATCATTGCCTGTTCGGCGGGAAATCATGCCCAGGGTGTGGCACTGGCAGCCCAGCAAAGGGGTATTCCTGCTGTGATTTGTATGCCGGAGGGGGCACCCCTTTCCAAGGTGGAGGCGACAGAAAGCTATGGGGCTGAAGTTGTATTATGCAAAGGTGTGTATGATGATGCCTATACAAAAGCCTTGGAACTGCGAGATGCTAATGACTATACGTTTATCCATCCTTTCAATGACGAATATATTATGGCAGGACAGGGAACGGTTGCTTTGGAGATTCTGGAAAAGCTGGAGGATGCAGACGTGGTTTTTGTACCTATCGGCGGTGGTGGCCTAATTTCGGGAATTGCCTATACCATCAAAGAACTTCGGCCTGAATGCCGTGTTTATGGGGTGCAGTCAGCAGGCGCCTCATCTATGTTCCAATCCATGCAAAACGGAAAAATTGAAAACCTTTCAGAAGTCAATACTATGGCAGATGGAATCGCTGTTAAAACTCCTGGCGAACAAACTTTTGAAATAATTAAGGAATATGTGGATGAGATAGTTACAGTTTCAGAAGAAGAAATAACTAATGCAATACTTAGATTACTTGAAGAAGGAAAA
>CAZCDP010000094.1:0-6071 GCA_964497675.1 uncultured Candidatus Epulonipiscium sp. | reverse complement strand
TTTCTTATGCTGGACATTTATGGCACTAGCGTTGAAATAGAGAATTGTGAAAAACAAATGAAAGAAATTCGGGAAAGCAATAATGTTTTAAATGAATTAAACAGACAATTTGAAAGGTATAAAGAGAAGAGAACAACACAGGATGATTTGGTGACAAAAACCAAAATTCAACAGCATGACATTGATATTGCGCTTAAAGCTCAACAAAAAGCACAGCTGGAAAACCAAAGCTTGCTCGAAACCGAGGCTCCGTCTTTGGCTGCTTCCTCTTACCCTTATCTCGAAGAAAATAAGACTCAAGTCTTCAAAAACGATATTCTTACCCTTGTAAATATGAGGGCAATAGAGAAAAGGTATATTACTTTTCTGCAAAATAAAATCAAGCAGCACCAGGGGGATGCCGCCAACTATGAAAAAGATATCGAAAAGGGAATGGACGGCTTCAAGTATAGATATCAAAATGAAACTAAAGAAGTAGATGCTACAATCGCATCTTTAAGTGAATATAATCAAATGCTGGAACAGCTTCAAAACGATGATTTGCCCAAGTATGAACATCATTTCAAGGATTCCCTACATAACAACGTTCTGCGTCATATCGCTTTGTTCCAAGGGAATTTAAAACATGCATACAACGAAATCAAAACACGCATAGATGACATTAATCATTCTCTCTATAGCATCGATTACAACCCTGGACGTTTTATCAGGCTCGAATACGAAGATTCCATGGACCGTGAAATCCGGGAATTTAAAAGTCAGTTAAAGTCCTGCACGGAGGGTGTTGCCGGTGATTTTGATGACGAGGATGTCATTGAAAATGTATTTCTTCAAATCAAAGAAATCATCCGGCGCTTTGAAGGGCGTAACGGCGAAACTGAATCCGATGCAAGGTGGACGAAAAAAGTAACCGATGTGCGTAATTGGTTGATTTTTTCAGCTTCTGAACGTTGGCGGGAAAATGATGAAGAATATGAGCACTATACGGATTCCGGCGGCAAATCGGGAGGACAGAAAGAAAAGCTTGCTTATACGATTTTAGCTGCAAGTTTAGTATACAACTTTGGATTAAACAAAAATTATGACGATAAATCCTCTTTCCGCTTTGTAGCAATCGATGAAGCTTTTTTAAAAAGCTCCGATGACTCCGCAAGATTCGGATTGCAATTATTTCAAAAGCTGAAACTTCAATTACTGGTCGTAACACCGCTGCTAAAAATTCCAACGATTGAACCGTTTATTTCTCACGTGGGATTTGTCAGTCACGATGACCGCACGCATCAATCTTCCCTAATGAATATCACCATTGATGAGTTTAAGAGAAAACGTCAGGAACGAGAGGAAAATTAATATGCCGGAATGGTCTACCTCAAAATCTATTACAGAAGGATTGAAACTAAAGTGGGACAAGGGCTATATGCTGAGCCATGCGATTACTAAGGACGATTTTTTTCCTTTTAAAATGAAATTGAAAGGCCCTTCCTCCGATGAAATCAATATTTACTTTTCTGAAATGATTGATTGGATAAGCGAGCTTAAAAGCCATGCAAAACCTGTTGTTGGCTACGGTTATGAAATTGTTGAAAAGACCATTCATCACCGCTTATCTGGAAAAAATACGATACCTGCATACATCATCATCCCCACTTTGCATGATGCGGTTAAGCTAATAAAGAAGCAGGCGGAATTAGATTTGTTCTTAAAGAATGCCGATAAATTAACCGGCAAATGGCCTGTTCTTGAAGCGTGGGTTACAAAGTATCCTTTTAAAGTAATCAATATAGGAAATTCCTGTGATGGTATCTTAAAGGTGCTGGATTGGTTTTCAATACACAATGAGAAACCATATCTTTATTTGCGGCAACTGGATATTGAAGGGGTAGATACTAAATTTATTGAATTAAATAAAGGTGTAATTTCAGATTTACTTAATTTCATTTTACCTGACAATAAAATCAATCGAAACAGCACAATATTTGAGGATCGGTTTTATCTGAAACGGAAATCCAACTTAGTTCGTTTCCGCATATCAGAGCATTTTGATACGATTAACGGGTTTACCGATATGACTGTCCCGCTAAACGAATTTGCGCAATGGAATTCGACTATCCCTCGTTTTTTCTTTACCGAAAACGAGATTAATTTTTTAAGTTTCCCTCTTGTTGAAAATGCTTGTGTTGTTTTTGGGAAAGGGTATGGGGTGGAATTATTCCACAGTGTTCCTTGGCTTAAGGATAAAGAGATTTATTACTGGGGAGATATTGATACCCATGGCTTCAATATTCTCAGTTTAGCAAGACACTTTTTGCCTCAAATCCAATCATTCTTAATGAGTGAGGAAGTTCTTTTAGCACATCGATCATTATGGGTTAACGAAGACAAGCCGTTTTTATCACGAATTGACCGATTAAACGCCGAAGAGTATTCGCTGGTTTGTAAATTACAATGTAATTATTGGGGTAAGGGAGTTCGATTGGAACAGGAGCGTATAAAATTTTCATATGTCAATCGCTTTTTGAAGTCGTTGAAATAGTAGAAATTTGATTGTAATACACGTTAATAGTTTTATGATATATCTATAAATAATTATAAATGATAATCCACATAGTTACTAAACTTAGTGTGTAATGATAGGTATAAAGCAATTTTTTATTCCACAGATAGTTTGGGGAATTTTAAATGATAACTAAAGATTAGCAAATTTAATCCTTAGAAAATGATAATATACACGGATGTGTGTGATTGATATGCCAGGGGGTTAACGTTGTGCAATTATATTGGCTATTCTTAATTCCAGCCATCGCATTAGAAGCATTTTAATCATTATTATAGGAATAATATATTTTCTTCCCTTTGCCAAGTAATCAGAAGATGCTTAATCATACATAAAATTAAATTTACATTTTCATTACTCTTTCTTAATAAATGATTTTGAGGAATCATACTGTCAATATCTAAAGTTACCATCTGAGTTTGTTTTCCCATCATAAAAAAACAGCCTCCTTTGCAGTATATTTATAATTATACCTAAAGAAGGCTATCTTTCTATTTTGTCAACAGGTCCAATTTGAAAAGGGCTTGTTTTTTACTTCTTTGTGTCTTGTTTCAATGAGTAGTCAAATCGCAAATTTTCTTCGTTTTTCAGAAGGTTTATAACGTTTTCCTTTTTGTTTAAGAACTTTTAGGGGCGCATTAAGCTTTCCTTCATAAACCCATCTATAATATCTATTCTGGTGGCCATGTATCGACAAGATTCTTTTCAATAGTCATTGAAATTGACTCATTGAATTTACCATAGTATTTTGAGTTTTTACGTTTTTGTTTGTGTCCTTATTAAGCAGATGCTTGATAGAATTCATTTAATTGATGACATCTAAATTGATTAGCAATACTTGAATGGTGTATTCCAGGTCTGGGGGCAGTTTGCCTTGTTGCGTATCCTAATTCATGTAAAAGTTCTATGCGAATGCGTTCGTATATGCTAAAACGGTGGCAGCTTATAAGGTGACCTCTGTTTGAATGTTTGTGTGGTAACTTCCTTCTACATGAAGAGTCCTATTATAAGCAATGATTTACTCAATTTTATCGCACCTTATTTTACAGTTTATCATAAAAAAGATATTATTCTCTCCATTTTAAAAATTTTTTTTCGAGCAGTACAATGCACTCATACATAACGGCCGCTAATATGGCTAGGATGATGACGCTGAGCATAACCCAATCCAGTTTGAAAACTTGGCTACCATATACGATAAGGAAGCCAAGGCCTGCCTGTGCCACCAGGAATTCTCCAACGATGACACCAACAAAGGAAAGCCCTACATTGATTTTTAGGGCGTTGATGATGGAGGGGATACTGGCGGGTAATATGACCTTGGTCAGCACTTGTTTTTTTGTACCGCCAAAGGTTTGTATCAGTTTAATTTTATCCCCGTCGATTTCAAGAAAGCCCCCCAGCACAGTCATGATGGTGACGATGACAGAGGTCATTAGGGCTGTGGCGATGATGGAAGTCATGTTATTACCCAGCCAAACGATAATGATGGGTGCAAGGGCTGTTTTTGGCAGAGAATTCAGCACCACCAGATATGGCTCTGTTACAGCGGAAATAAAATGGTTCCACCATAAAAGAATGGCGATAAGGGTGCCGAAGATTGTGCCAAGGAGAAACCCGACAATGGTTTCCCATAAGGTGATACCGATATGTTTCCAAAGGGTGCCGTCTAGAATCATTTGGAACATAGCTTGAAACATACGAGAAGGTTGGCTGAATATAAAAGGGTCAATCCAGTTTTCTCTTGCTGCAATTTCCCACAACAAAAAAAAGAAGAAAAGCAAAAACCACTGGGTGCAGTGTACGATGTTTTTTCGTTTTCGCATTGTCCGTAAAAAATCTGCCTGCTGCCGTGACATACCTTGTAGCTGTTGTTTATGAAACATGGACATCCAGCTCCTTCCATATCATATTAAAATAATCTTTAAATTCCGGTGCTTCTCGTGCTTTCATCGGTGTTTTTTTATCTACGCTGAGATTGATTTTATGAATGGCTTTTACCGTGGCAGGACGGCGAGAAAGCACAATAACACGGTCGGCAAGACTGATGGCTTCAGAGATATCATGACTGACAAGTATGGCAGTTTTCTTTTCTTTTCTAATAATGGTACCAATTTCATCGGAAACATAAAGCCTTGTCTGATAATCCAAAGCGGAAAAAGGTTCGTCCAGGAGAAGGATTTCTGGCTGTACTGCCAGTGTTCGAATGAGTGCCGCCCTTTGTCGCATTCCTCCGGAAAGTTGAGAGGGAAGATGGTTTTTAAAATCACCCAGCCCATAAAGCTCTAACATATAATCAACATTGGCCAGATTTTCCGGCGTCAGCTTGTTTTGAATTTCCAACCCAAGACAGGCATTGCTGCGGATAGTACGCCATTCCAACAGATAATCTTTTTGCAGCATATAGCCTATATTGGTTTTTGAATTAATGCAAAATGTCCCGTCGGAGGGTTTCATAAGTCCTGCAAGCATGGATAAAATGGATGATTTTCCACAGCCGCTGGGGCCGACGATACAGACAAATTCTCCGGGGTCGACAGAAAAGCTTAAATCGGAAACAGCCCGGGTTTCCCCAGCAAGGCTGTGGTAACTCAGGGTGATATTTTTTAACTCTACCATGGGAAGCATAGGAGAACCTCCTTTTTTTCATATTAATGTATTATATTTTTATGGAGGACAAAAGGTGCATTTCCTAATAAAAAAGACCCTGCTTAAAAGAATTGTTTTGAACTCTGACTGGTGGGTGGTTGGTGTAATAGGACAATTTAATCTGGTCATAGATTGAAAAAAAGGGGGGATACCTATGCCGCGAAAAAAAATAGATGATATATGGACACGAGAAATCATAGCAGTTCATTTTGACGAGGAAGGTAAGAGAACAGAAAGGGATTTTGATTTGATTCCTGAAGAGGAAAAGAAGCAGATACGGGAGCGAACGAATGCTAGGGCTTTGGCTGCGGCAGGCTTTATAAAGATGGACAATGAGAATGTGGCAGAATAATGCCACTACCTGAAGGGACAAGCAGGTTGCTGTAGCTTGGATTATTTGTAGTAGTCTTTTGGTAGTGTTTACTGTGCGTATGTCTGTCCGAAAGGGGGCCAATCCCTACTCAAAATAATAGCCGTTTTAAATTTGAAACTTAAAGGCGCTAGGTTTTTTAATTGTAATGACTTTATGCTCCAGAACAATCAGACCATCCTCCTGCATATGCTTTAATTCTCGGGAAACGGAAGGTCTTGCTACACCAATAATATCTGCGATTTCAGTTTGTGTGTGTTTTAATGGAAAGGACATACCCTTTGATTTGATAAATTCATGGGAAAAATAGAGAATTAGTCGGGAGCGAACCTCTTTTTGAGAAAGAATACGGATTTTTTTTTGAAAAATGGCAACCCTATTTGACAGGAAAGCAATGTAATTTTTATTAAAAGCAATGCTTGTTTTTAGCAGAGCTTCAACTTGTGAAAATGATATGTAAAGAACGCTGGTAGCTGTTGAGGTTACAAGGGTATAAGG
>CAZCDP010000093.1:0-6105 GCA_964497675.1 uncultured Candidatus Epulonipiscium sp. | reverse complement strand
TTACACCGTGGCTTGCTAAAAATCCTTCTTTTGCCAGCTGCATGGAAAGGGTAAGACCGGTTTGTCCGCCCAGAGTAGAAAGGACACTGTCTGGTTTTTCTTTTTCGATAATTCGTTTTAAGGTATCGATTGTCAAAGGCTCGATATAAATTTTATCGGCCATCGCTTTGTCCGTCATAATGGTAGCAGGGTTGCTGTTGACCAAAACAACTTCCAGACCTTCTTCCAGAAGGGTACGGCAGGCCTGCGTTCCTGCATAGTCAAATTCTGCGGCCTGTCCAATGACAATTGGACCAGAGCCAATTACTAAAACTTTTTTGATATCCTGATTCAACGGCATAATTCGTTACCTCCCATCATTGTGATAAAACGGTCGTATAAAAATGTTGTACTTCTGGGGCCTCCCGCTACAACAGGAAGAAACTGTACCGTATAAACTGGTAGTCCTTCATATTCGATACCTTCACAAGTATTATCATTGGCATTCACAAAGGTTACTTTTGCATGGGCAGGCAGTGTAGAGTCATCTACAATGTAGCCATGATTTTGACCAGTGATATAGACCAGTCCGGTTTCTACATCTTTTACAGGTTGGTTTGCACCTCTGTGTCCATACTTCAGTTTTTTTGTTTTTGCACCCTGAGAAAGGGCAACTAATTGATGACCAAGGCAGATGCCCATAACAGGTAGCTTGGATTCAATCAATTTTGCTATTACCGCAATAATTTCTGTATTCTCAGCAGGGTTTCCAGGTCCGTTGGAAAGAACGATTCCATCAGGGCTTTGGGCCAGGATTTCTTCGTAAGAAGTATTTGCCGGCACACAGACAACTTCGCAGCCACGTTTTACAAGTTCTTCTGCAATCTGTTTCGTTGAACCAAAATCCATCAAAACTACTTTTTTAGATGGATTTTCTGCGGAAAGGGTAGTTACTTCGTGACAAGTAGTATTTTTTACTGCATTTTTCACAGAATACCCTTTGATTTCTTCTGAAATGCTTTTTAAATCATCAATATTTTTGACGATTTTTGCATTCATGATACCGTGTTCTCTGATAATTTTCGTTAGTTTTCTGGTATCAATTCCGCAAAGACCAATCGTATTTGTTTCCTTTAAAAAAGTGTCAAGATTTCCTTCCGAACGAAAATTCGAGGGTTCCTGACACCATTCTCTTACAATATATGCTTTTACAAAAGGGGAAGGACTTTCAAAATCGGCAGTCATAACACCATAGTTACCAATCAGAGGAAATGTTTGAACAACAATCTGACCAAAATAACAAGGATCCGTCAATGCTTCAACATAGCCGGTCATAGAAGTGTTAAAAACTATTTCACCTGTGATTTCGCCTTCTGCACCAAAGGGAGATCCTTCAAAAATCTGTCCGTTTTCAAGTACTAAGTATAATTTCTTTTTCATTTCGATACCTCCGGTTCTACACTTGAGTTGAAAAAAATAAGATGCAAATTTATACATACAAAACTGAGAACAATCAGTTAAACAACAGAAAACCTCCGCTTTATATCAAAGAAGGGAGTAGATACAGAAATATGCGTAGCAAACACCATTCTAATGCAATATACTTATTTGTTATATTTTATAGCAATGGAATTAGTTTGTCTAGTAGGAATTTTGTCCGGAACAATCACTTTTTTTTCATAAAAAAGTAAAATGTTTCAAATTTAGAATACCTTACAATAGAAAAAGTCTTTTCTTTTCACATTTACAGCATATGTTCCGTAAAATATACAAAAAGATATAAGGAAAATATACGATTTGTATAATGTATCACTTTTTTGAAAAAAATATTTTGAACCGCTAAAAGGGCAGGCGAAAGCTTTGATTGAGAAATCAGATAATCTGGTATTTCGAGGAAAGCATAGTTTTTCGTTATAGTCAAGGGTGTAGACAAAGTCAACATTTTATGACTTAATCTACACCCTGAGGAAGTTCTAGAAACACTGCTTTTTTAAAAGGTTTATATTCGTAAGTTTTATTTTAATTGAAAGACTTTTTGATAAACGGGGATGAGTATTCCGCCTATACTGTTACCTAGTGTCATAATCAGCAGGGCTGCGTAAGTGTGAGGCGACCATGTGCCGGCTAAACTGAAGTAAAACATATTGGCAATTACGTGTTCAAAACCGCTTAAAATAAATACCATAACAGGAACAAAGATAGCAATTATTTTCACAGTAGAGCCGTTGCTGTTGCGAAAAGTGTCTACCGCAATAAACATAAGAAGTCCACAAAATACAGCTAGTATAAATAAGCTGATAAAGTTGTCACCTAGTTTTACATCTGCGATGGTCTGGACTCTTTCCATCATATTTTCATAGATTCGTGAATGCTGTACACCTTTTGCCACCAAAAAAGTGCCGCAGAAATTACCGCACCAAGTAATGAGCAGTTCTAAGAGGTAAATAGGCTTCTGCATAGGAAGATAACCGACTTTTCCCGTAAACAGATGAAGCCCAAACACAACAATGGTGAAAAGTCCCACAGCAAACAAAAAGGAGCCTACCATAGGATTGCTGACGGCTAAAAAGACCGTTCCGCCCATACCAATCAACATTCCTGCTAAAATCGCCGATACAAATTGCCTTGTTCTTTCCATAACAATTCCTCCTGCTTTTTGATTGTAACAATAAACAACGGTAACTTGTCCGAATCAGCCCACAAAAAAAAGCCGCAGTCCGGACAAAATTGCCCAGACGGTCGGCTTATCATCGTCATACTTCATGTGGTATCTCCACTTCCGTCAGTCATATGACTATTTTTAGTATACTAAAACATAGTTTGCCTGTCAATTCTTAAGAAAGGATTTCATCAACTTTTCTTTATTAAATTCACAAAAAAATATTTTTTCATTTATATTGTTATCCTTTGCTTCATGCTTGCAAGCCAATATGTAACATATAACAAATATTTTTTAAAAAAGAACACAAATTTTGATGAAAATTTGGAGCTATGATATCCTTTTCTTGATTTGTCTGCACAACATACTGTATAATATTAGAATAATGATTAGATAAAGAAAGGATGGGTTATATGGAGCAAATACTTTGGAATCAAATGAATAATCAGCCCCTTTTGAAAAGAGTTTCCGCAGAAGAAGAAGTTGTCTGGGTGAATGAAAATTTAAAGCTAACGAAGGAAGCATTGGCACAGATCCATGTTACGATGAAGGACATTGATGATGCTGAGGCAAGGCTTATACGTTTTGCCCCGTTTATCAAAAAATGTTTCCCTGAAACAGCACCGTTAAACGGCATTATCGAATCTCCTCTTACAGAGATTCCTGCTATGAAAAAACAGTTGGAGGACGAATATCGGACAATGATTCCCGGCAGATTATTTTTAAAACAGGACAGCCATCTTGCCATTTCCGGTTCTATAAAAGCACGAGGTGGTATTTATGAAGTGTTGAAGCACGCAGAAGAACTGGCTTTAGAACATGGAAAAGTGAAAATGACTGATGACTATTCTGTATTTGCATCTCCTGAATTCAAAGAATTTTTTAGTCAGTTTAAAATTCAGGTGGGCTCCACAGGAAATCTGGGGATGAGTATTGGTATCATGAGTGCAGCTTTAGGGTTTCATGTGATTGTCCATATGTCTGCTGATGCAAAGCAGTGGAAAAAAGACTTGCTTCGTCAGAGAGGTGCTGTGGTGGTGGAATATGCCTCCGATTACAGCAAAGCTGTTGAGGTTGGCAGAAAAGATTCTGATGCTGACCCTAAAAGTTATTTCGTTGATGATGAAAACTCTGTTGATTTATTCCTTGGATATGCGGTTGCTGCAAAACGTCTGAAAGCGCAGTTTGAGGAAAAGAACATTGTCGTTGATGCAGAGCATCCTTTATTTGTTTATATCCCTTGTGGTGTTGGCGGGGCTCCCGGTGGTGTTGCTTTCGGCTTGAAACAGCTTTTCGGAGATGCTGCCCACGTATTTTTCATTGAGCCTACCTTGGCACCTTGTATGCTTGTGGGCATGGCATCAGGTTTGCAAAACAAAGTATGCGTCCAAGACTTCGGACTTTCCGGACTTACCCATGCAGATGGTCTTGCAGTAGGCAGACCTTCTGGTTTTGTAGGCGGTGTGATGCAGAATCTTTTGAGTGGGATTTTTACATTGGAAGATGCAAAGCTTTACGACTTGATGCGAGATATCGTGAATACGGAAAACATTTTCCTTGAACCATCCGCTTGTGCCTCTTTTATAGGCCCTGCAATGCTGATGCGTAATGAAGCTTCCCAAAACTACATTAAGACGATGGGACTAGAAGAAAAAATGAAAAATGCTGTCCATATTCCATGGGCAACAGGGGGAAGCCTAGTACCGGAAGAAATTAGAAAAGAATATATGGAAACTCATTTAAAATAAAACGGATAAAAAACAAAGCCACTTGAAGACGTAGAGTTAATGCTACCTTTGGGTGGCTTTTTCTCAAAGCTTTTGTAAACCTTTTATATGTTTAGAATGTAACTATCATTTGAGGGTTTATTTTATTGTGCGAAGAATGGGACAAAGGCAAGAAATATCCGACAGTACTGTTCGCCATCTTTCGACCAAAATATACCATTGTAGGATAAAAAATAATATGGTATTATAGTTTCGTAACAGAAAGTTAACAATATTGTAACATAATTAGAAAAGAAGGCGAGGAAAAAATATGAAAAAATTTAGCGCAATTTTACTTACGGCAGCCATGGTCTGTACAACTTCCGTAGGTGCATTTGGTAACACACTAGATAACACATGTAAAACAAATTCATGTAAATCCTATTCAAACGAGGATGTGCAAAAAGAACTTTGTTCTGCTGGACTTACAAACATTCTCGGAAAAAATTGCACAATAAAAAATTTTGATTCCTTTTGTGGATTAGATGGTGCGAAGTTGTGCACCAATTCTGAACTTACTAATTGTACTATCAATCAAAATTGCAAACAGATTGAAAATACTTGTGCAAACAAAGCAAATGTTAACAAAGCAAATGCAATTAAAGTAAATTCATGTAAAGCAAATGCAGTTAAAGCAACTTCATGTAAAGCAAATGCAGTTAAAGCAACTTCATGTAAGGCAAATGCAGTTAAAGCAAATTCATGTAAAGCAAATGGAAACCAAGCAAATTCATGTAAAGCAAATGCAAACCAAGCAAATGCTAATAAACCTCAAAACATTAAGACGGATGCCAATAACGGAAACACAGCTCCAAACAATAAACCAAATTCCGATAGTAGTGTAAATAAGCCTGCTGCTGACACTAATATCAGCAAACCAGCTGATAAACTTGCAAACGAAAACAATAATCAATCA
Source organism: uncultured Candidatus Epulonipiscium sp. (assembly GCA_964497675.1). Classification (GTDB taxonomy): domain Bacteria; phylum Bacillota; class Clostridia; order Lachnospirales; family Anaerotignaceae; genus CAZCDP01. Next base: position 785 of record CAZCDP010000093.1, on the reverse strand, counting down.
ACAAGTAATGCAAGTTATGCAGAACAAGTTGTTCGCCTTGTTAATGATGAAAGAGCAAAAGCAGGTTTAGCTCCTGTCGCTATTGATACGAAAGTAACATCAGCGGCACAGCTTAGAGCAACAGAGATTAAAACATTATTCTCACATACAAGACCTAATGGAAGCAGCTGTTTCACGGCGTTAGCCGAAAAAGGCGCATCCTACAGAGGTGCCGGAGAAAATATTGCATATGGCCAGAAAACGCCTGAAGAAGTTATGAATGGCTGGATGAATTCTGAAGGTCATAGAGCTAATATCTTGAAAAAAGAATTTACACACATTGGCGTAGGCTATTATAAAGATGCAAGTGGCACAAACTACTGGACACAGTTCTTTACATATTAAATAATTTAATATTCCCTATGTTGATATGCTCCTTTTATAGTAGACAGTAAAAATAATAAAGCTGTTATTATAAAGGGGGCATATTTTTTTGGAAGTTTTTTCAAAAATTGTGTAAACATGAGAGGTTTACACAATTTTTAAAGAAGAGCTTTTTATTACATAAAATATTTTTCGCTATAATATAATAATCTAAGTAAATGAATAGGAATAACATCATTGTTATATTTATAAGGAGGAAAATCAATGCTTTATGACAAGAATCCCAATTCTATACCCATATCATCTTCTGCCCAAAACAAACCTTCTGTTTTTGATTTATTGCAAACTTTTTTGAAGGATAATCCCCAAATTGGATATCTTACTTTTCAAGTATTTCAAGATTCGCCACTACAAGGCAGGCT
>CAZCDP010000092.1:0-6151 GCA_964497675.1 uncultured Candidatus Epulonipiscium sp. | reverse complement strand
AACCCTGTCAGCACGTTGAACAAGGCAACCCCATAAGCTTCTGCCATAGGGCGTATCATGTCTGTTGTCACAATCGTTTTAACCAAAGCACCGTTTTCTTGCAAAATACCCTTGGCCTTTTTTTGGGAAAGGATATATTCCGTCAACAGCGCACCGGTCATATTCCCCGTCAGCACCTCATATTGCCCTTTGTTGTTTTTCACCACAACACCCACACGGTCGCAATCCGGGTCCGTTCCTACAATGATGTCAGCATTCTTTTTCTTTGCCAGTTCTATTGCCAGTTTAAAGACCTTGGGGTCTTCCGGATTCGGATAACCAACTGTTGTAAATTCCGGGTCGGGCAGTTCCTGCTCCGGTACAACATAAACGTTTTCAAAGCCGGCTTCTTTTAAAACCCGTCTGACGGGAAGATTACCTGTGCCATGAAGGGGCGTATAGACAACAGAAAACGTATCCGCCATTTTTTTGATAATGTCACCGTTCAAGGACTGGGCTTTCACATTTTCTACAAAAGCATCGTCAACAGAGCTATCTATAATATGATAAAGTCCCGCCGTTTTTGCTTGTTCCAGTTCCATTTTTTTGATGTCGCAATAACTTGCTACACGATTTACTTCTGCGATGATTTCTCCGTCTTTGGGATAAGGCACCTGACCGCCGTCTGCCCCATAAACCTTATAGCCATTGTATTCCGGTGGATTATGGCTTGCCGTTATCACAATCCCTGCGGCACAGCCTAAATGGCGTACAGCAAAAGACAGCATCGGTGTAGGCCGTAATGTAGGGAACACATAAGCAGGAATCCCGTTGCCCGCCATAATCAGCCCTGCCGTTTCGGCAAACTCTGCCGACATATGACGAGAATCATAGGCAATGGCAACCCCTTTTTTCGCCGCTTCTTCCCCCTGTTCCATGATATAATTGGCAAACCCTTGGGTAGCCTTTCCCACCGTATAAAAATTAAGTCGGTTTGTTCCCGCACCGATAATCCCACGCAGGCCGCCTGTTCCAAACTCCAGCTCCTTATAAAACCGTTCCTTGATTTCTTTTTCATCATCAGAAATATTTTCCAATTCCTTTTTCGTTTCGGCATCGAAGCAGTCGTCCTTCAGCCATTGGTTGTATTTTTCTTTGTAATCCATGGTTTCCACCTCCTGATTTTTTCGTAAATCAAATGCTAAGTATTCTAGACTATAAAACAATATATAAAACTGCGGGCTTTCCCCACCCTTACTCTCTTTTTAGCAATGCACTCCCAAATGCAACCTATGATGCCGGTATTTTGGAAAAAAGGAGAGCCAAAAACCTTACTATAGAAATCAGAAAAACCTAATTTTTCATGATTCGCCGAGGGTGAAACCCTCGTGATAATTTGGAGGAAAACCCACAAGAGGGGTGACGACAAGGTCTACAGTTTGTGACTTTATTGACACACAATATCATGATTCCTCCCCCACCTCTGTCAGATTGACAGTAACTGTATCAGAAGGCTTGTTTACTGTTACATTGCTGCTATAAACCTCATACCCCTCCAGCTTGATGCGCAAATCATAATTGCCATAAGAAAGCTCTTTCTGAATCGGCGAAATCCCAATCTCCACACCATCCAAAAATACAGATGCATTCCTTGGCGTTGAATCTATGGTCAGGCTGCCTTTTTGAATATCCTCCTCTAGGTTCGCTGTAATTGTCATAGAAGGCTGGTTCAATGTAATTTTCTTGTTCCATGTTTTGTAGCCATTTTTCAGTATGACAACGTCGTAATCCCCATGGTTCAGCACGACAGGCTCTGAACTGTCGGTTTCCGTTCCATTGATATAAAGCTTGCACTCTGATACGTTGGTTTTGATGATAAGCACGCCTGTTTTTTCCTGTGCCGCCGATAAATCGAACACAAAATCTTCGCCCGGCACAATAAAAATACTAGCCTTGCAGGCCTCAATATTGGAGCCGCTGATAATCAGACTATGGGCACCCTCCGTAACAGGAATCCGTTCCATTCCCTCTATGGGTATTCCTTCCCCGCCATCGATTTGCAAAATTCCATCTTTGATTTTATGCATATTATTTATCCGTATATATCCATGATAGGTCAAAACTTTGACCGACCAGACCTGTCCCTCTAAGCCTTGCAATACAACAACATCACTTTCTGCCAGACTTTCGGGCTCGATAGTATTTCCATCATAAAGAAAAAGGGTATCTTCGGAATAGGTATACTGCTCCTCTTTTTCCGTTTTTATTAAAATCGACTTTGTGGATGGCTCAACCTGCAGCCCTGTTACATTTTCTTCAAAAAAAGATTTTGAAGAAAAACCTATTTTCTCTGCCGTCTGCCCATCCTTCGCCAAAACAATCTCCACAACATCCCCGGGTTCAATCCCCTGAATTCCTGCCGGCTTTCCTTTTCTGTTTGCAAACTTCGTATCCTTTCCTGTCTTTACCGTATATTCCTTTTTGGCATCAATGTCAAAAATAACAAGCTCCTGCCGATCTGTCACAGCCTTGACCAGCATCAGCGTTTCTTCTGCCGGAAGGGCATTTTCTGCCACAGTCCCTCTCCAGCCACCTTGTCCAAAACGAAATATATAAAAAGCGCCCATAAACAAAAGCACACCGATGATAGCTGCTATGGTAACGATTTTTTTCAAATCACGCTTGTCCTCTTTATCTATACTACGGGGAGGGTATTCTTCATAGAACACCTCATCTGTTTTGTTTTCCTTTTTTTCGGTTGTATGGAATTCAACTTTTTCAGACTCAAAAACATCCAAAAAAGCATTTTTATCACCCAAATCATCCTCCGGCTTTGGACCAGCCAATTTTTTTGAGATTTCTATCTTTTTTACTTCTTTATTTATATCATCCAGCCGTCTTGTTTCACCAAACCGGCCCTCATCCTTTTCAAAATTATAATCGCTCATGGCTCCTCCTCAATTCCGAGGCAAAATACATCAGCCTCCCTATTTACAGACTGCTTCAATTTCATTTTATATGGTTCTTTTGAAAAGAGCAAGTATTAATTCTTCCTTAGGGAAAAACCCCTTTTTTCACTTGAAAGAAGAAGAGTTCCGAGAAAACTTCCCAGAGCGCAGAAACACGCTGACTTCTATGGGCTTTTAGCCCTTTCACGAGGAAATCAGCGTGTTAATATACAGTATCCGCTTTCAAACGTCTTGGATGCAAAGGGAATGGCGTTTGCCGCCCCTACAATTTTCTCCATTCTTCCAGAAATAAATCGTTTTTTTTCTGGTCAACAACGCAGACTGCCATACGTTCCTGCATGGCACAGGAAACGCACACTCTCCGCTTATTATAATATTCATTACATAATCGCATAAATTTATCGGGATAGGTCAGCATCCCCTGCAAAACCCGAATGTTTTGGGTAGAAAGTTCTCTTTTTTGGCTATATGCCTCCAATATCTCTCTCGCAGTGCCAATCCCTCCGTCTGTCTTTTTTAGATAACGTCTGAAAAAAGCCGCCAAATCCGTCAACGGACTATCATAGGCACATTTACCAAAGCCCGTCACATAAATGTTCCCCCCATCATCCTGTCGGATATTCTCTCCTTTAAACGCATTATGACAAACTGTCTTTTCCCGTTTTGCCCGCTCCATTTCCTCCCCATACCCTGCAGACAAAAGGAGCTCCTCTGCTTCCTGCACCTTCTCCAGATAATAATCAAAATTCTGCATCACCATAAGGTCCAGCTCATTATAACAACTCTGACGGTCGATTCGTTTTTTAATACGGATTAACTCGTTTTTCCGTTTTCCGTACAAAGCAGGCAGAATCCCAAGATTAGAGCGTTCCACACTTCCCTCATGCCCGGCTCCCGCCAGATGCATATTTGCCAAAACCGCCGCCGCCTTCGGAAAATTTTCTTTCTTGCTGTCATCCAACGGTTGTATACTCATAGGCTCCTCCAGCACATAGCAATTCCCATCTAAAAGAAAAAAAGGCCTGCCCTCCGTTGTTTTATAAAAACGGCTGATATTTTGAAACCCCTTCTTATATAAATGCTCTTTGACCTCATGCTCAAAAAGAATACTATCCTGATCCTGCCTTGCCTTTTTTACCTCACGCAGGCCAACATCCGTTTTACAGATAAAGCCCGTTCGCATTCTTGCGCCGCCATAAAAACGAAGACCGTAGCCCTCCCATAATATCTTTGCATAATTATCCTCCATGTAAATTCCCCCTGTAACCGCTCCGATTTTCCTCGGGACTTTGGCGAAAGGCCCTCCAAAAAGCGAAAAGTCCGTGCCTTTTATACTATAAAACGGCTCCGGACCGTCCCCCTATGCTTACCATAATATGAAGCAGGTTTGGTAAATATCCTTTTTTTATGCAAAAATAGTGCCTTTACCACCAATCTTTGGCATACTGACGTAAAAAAGCAGGGTCATTTTTTTCGGGTTCTCTATGCACAATATCCAAAAGAGCTTCCAAAAGCTCACCAATTTTTTTACCTTTTTTCATGCCCATGGCAATCAGGTCGTCACCTGTAATTTGCAGTTCTTTTAACGTAATACAATCGCCACGTTCCAAAATCTCGTTCCAGGTTGCTTGTAATTTTTCAAAATTACCTTTGGGGTTTATCCTTTTTTTCACTGCCAAAAGCTGTTCCAGATGGCTTCCTCCCATCTCATAGGCTTTTTTCCGCAGTCCATAAGGGTCTGAGGGCAGTTCTTCCCCCAAATTTTTCAACAGTAAGGCCACTGCTCGAAGGGTATTGTTATCAAATCTTAGGTATTTCAAACATTCCCGTGCTTCTTTTTCCGTCATGTATTGCAAAAACAGGGTCCACCGCACCACTATATCCCTTGATGCCTCTTTCATCTGGGTAAGGACTGTTTCCTTGTGTTCTTGCAGCTCCTCGTTTAGCAAGGGATAAATTTCTGCCAAAAGACCGGATTCCCACAAAAGAGCTATTCTTTCCGTAAAAGCCCCTTGCAGTAATTTTTCCAGCTCCATCCGAATTCGCTCCACACTGATTTTTTGGATTAATTTTGCATTTTCCTTTAAAGCAGCATAGGTTTTTTCTTCTATAACAAAGCCTAGCTGGGCAGAAAACCGCACTGCCCGTAACATCCGCAGTGCATCCTCCTGAAACCGCTCCGCCGCTTCGCCCACGCCGCGAATAATTCCTTTTTCGATATCCCCCATGCCGTCAAAATAGTCCCGAAAACCATCCAAAGGATGATAGGCTATGGCGTTCATGGTAAAATCCCGTCGCAAAAGGTCATCCTTAAGATTTTTTGTAAAATACACTTCATTTGGATGACGGCAGTCATCATAGTCACTTTCAACACGATAGGTCGTTACCTCATAATTATTTTTTTGAAGCACTACCGTAACCGTACCATGCTTGATTCCCGTATCAAAGGTATGGGGAAATGCCGCCTTGACTTCCTCAGGCTGGGCAGAAGTCGTAATATCCCAATCCTGAGGTTCCCGCCCCAGAATACAATCCCTGACACAGCCCCCCACGATATAGGCTTCAAAGCCCCCTTGATTCAGCCTTTCCAATATAGTAATCACGTCTTGTGGCAAAACAGGTATTTTCATAATATAACTCCATTCATTTTCTTGCATTTTTATTATTTTACAATGTTTTTATTCTACCCCCTCAAGAACACATCTGCAACCTATTAGAGATAAAAAGCAAAAAAATTCTCTGAAACGGTTGACATCCTCACCCTCTCGTGCTATTATATTTCTTGCAGTATTGAATACGCATCTTTAGCTCAGTTGGCAGAGCAACTGACTCTTAATCAGTGGGTCCAGGGTTCGAATCCCTGAAGATGCATTAAAAAAGACGGTGTTTTGTGGACGTAGGAGCCATGGGGTGCTGTCTTTTGTTTTGTTCTAAAATATTGCTGTTTAAAAAAAGACCCGTTTCCATGCTTTTCCATAGAAATGAGTCTTTTTTAGCCTGTGTCAATAACGTCACAGGGTATGGACAAATATAGTTTGACCTTATGGGTCAAGGGCGAAACCCTCGTGGTGCTTTGGAAGTAAAGCCTCCAAGAATGGGTGTCATGTCGATAGAGTCTTTCCCCTGTTCCTTTTTATTTCCCGATTTTTTCATAGGTTGTAAAAGAAAAAGCAAGCCCCTTTTCTTCCTGCCTTTCCCCTTCT
>CAZCDP010000091.1:0-6162 GCA_964497675.1 uncultured Candidatus Epulonipiscium sp. | reverse complement strand
TACTTATACAGGAAATTGCCCTGATTATACAGAAATGCAGTTTGCACGATATCAGAAGATGGTAGATGCTTGTAAGACGAAAGGCGTTGACGTAGGGCTTTGTCATTGTGCCAATAGTGCAACGACGATCAGCTATCCTGAAAAACATCTGGACATGGTGCGTTCCGGCGTTATTACATATGGTATGTTACCATCCGGGGAATGCAAAGGGAAAATCGATATTAAGCCTTTAATGTCAGTAAAAACAGCAATCGCCCTTGTGAAACATATCAAAGCAGGTACACAGGTAAGTTATGGTCGTACCTATACAGCGGACAAAGACAGAATTCTTGCAACAGTACCCATTGGCTATGCTGACGGATACAACAGGCTTCTTTCCGGCAAAGCAAGAATGCTTGTAAACGGAGAATATGCACCTGTAGTCGGCAGAGTATGTATGGATCAGCTGATGCTTGATGTAACAGATATACCTGATGTAAAAATGGGCGACGAGGTTGTTGTATTCGGACGTCAGGGAGAAAAGGAGATTCCCGTAGAGGAATTGACAGATATTATCGGAACCATCAACTATGAGTTTACTTGTGGTATAAGTAAGAGAGTTCCACGTGTTTACAAACAGAACGGAAAAGTGGTAGGCGTTGTAAATCATATTATGCACCAGTATAAATAAATGTAAGAATCCATAATATGGGTGAATAACGTGAAAGGACAGACCTGTGGGTCTGTCCAGAGGGTGTAGACTTTGTCTACACCCTCTTACTTTAAGATGCAAGCCGTCTTAAAGCAGATACTGTAATTAAGATGCTGATTTCTTCGTGCAAGGGTAAAAATCCTAAATCTGCCTTTTATGCTATGGTATGAGGTCAAGCTCTTTTGCCTGTGGCAAAAGCCGTCCTTCGGATGTCCTTGTTTTCTTCGGGATACGTAATCAATTCCCCCTTCACAATTCCACCCGGGAACGCTTCCTTCCAAAAACCACCCCCAATAAGTGCCTGAGTATAGGGTTTGTCTATAGTCACCATCCCTCTTTTTTAAAAGGCGGCGAGTTTGGTCAAAATTATAGTTTTATTAGTTTTTATGCTTTGCATAAATGCTTTGACTCAAAAGTTCTTTTCAACGGATAAAATATCAAAAATGTTAATATTTCTGCAAGGGGCAATGTTAGCCATATGCCGGTAATCTGAAATAGCTTCGGCAGAAAGACCAGCCCTATAAAAATAAATACAATACCTCTTAACAAAGAAAGGCAGGTAGAATAAAGAGATTTTTCTATGGATTGAAAATAATACATCATAATTGTATTAACGCCAACAATACAGAATGCGAAATAATAAATCTTGATTGCAAGAACCCCTTCTTTTATAATCTGGGGATTGTGAGATACAAAAAAACCAACTATTTGTTCTGAAAAAAACGTCATAAAGCAGGTAGAAATAAAGCCTATGGCAAAGGCTGTTGCTGTTGCCACCATATTTGCTTTTTTTACAACATCAAACTTTCCGCTGGCATAGTTTAGGCTAATAATTGGCTGTGCAGCTTGGGCGGTTCCTGAAAAAACATTTTTCCCAATAAAAGAGATATTAACAATGATTCCGAATATGGCAACGTAATATTCGTTGCCAATCTTCATTAGCGATAAGTTTGTCAAAAAAGTGACTGCTCCTGTAGCAATCTCCAGCAAAGATATACTAATACCATTTTTTATGACACGCAGCAAAAGTTTAAATTCCAAAAAATGTCTGGTAAAGGAAACCTTGTTGCATTTCAATATAAAGTACAGCATCAAAATACAAAAATTTACAATGGGACCGATAACAGTTGCAAGTCCTGCACCAAAAACACCCATTTGTAATGGGATTATAAAAATATAATCCAGTACGATATTGGTAATGTTTCCGGCTAAGCCTGCGGCCATAGCAAGATTCGGATTTCCGTCACTTCGGATGACAACAGTCAACATTCCTGCCGACATATAAAATACAATACATCCACCGATGGCCTTTAAGTAATCTATGACATATTTCATCAACACATCATTAGCCCCAAGGAAAACGGCTATTTCTTTCAAAAAAACATAATAGAAAACGGTCAGTGTAATACTTAAAACCAGAATAGTCATAAAACTTAAAGTAAACGTTTTATTCGCCTGTTCTGGCTCCCCTTGTCCACGCAAAATAGAAACGCAAATCGATGTTCCTACCCCAAACATCATACCAATAGCTGAGAATGCCGTAAATACAGGAAGACAGATGTTCAGCGCTGCCAATCCATTACTCCCTACACCAATAGAAATAAAAAAAACATCTGCAAAACAATAAAGCGAAAACATAAGCATACCAATGGTAGTCGGAATAAAGTATTTAAAATAAGTTTTTGCTATTTTGCAGAGTTCAGAATCAATTTTCATAAGTACCTATACCCCTAATCAAATAAAAATTGTTTCTGTAATCAAGATATATGATTTTTCAGAAACTGACTTATTATATCATATTTATTTATAAAACAACACCATAGCTTGAAACTTAAAAAATGTTTTTTACACTTGCAAAAGCTGCAAAAACCCCGCTCTTTCAGTTACAGTCCCCAAAATTAGGAAAAAGAACTCAAACCATGTCTGTTTTCACAGCAACTAGGTTTGAGTTCTTTTTAAATAATAAGCATTTTATGTTTATTTTTCGTTCTCTTTTTTTGAAGCACAATGATCTCCCATCTGACAATGGGTACAACCGCCGCTGCAACCGCTGCCAAACTCTTTTTTCTTTTTTTTCACCTGATAATAGACGATACAGACCAAAATGACAACAGCCAAAATCCCTGTGATTACGTCAATCATTTCCATGAAACTCACCTCTTATCCCCAAAATGAATATAATCTATCATATCACGTATTTAAGAAAAAAAACAGGTTTTTACACTACTATTATTTTTCTTTTTGCCGTCCTTCATGATCCATTTCACAGTCACACCGCAAAATCAGTTCTGAAACCGGGACAATTTCATAACCTTTTTCTTTTAGCCCTTTAATAATGGTATCCAGTACTTGGGGCGTATATTTTGCATCGTTATGAAACAGTATGATAGAGCCATTACCCAGATGCTTATGGTTTAGTACCTGATTAATTTCATGGGATTCTCCCAACTCTTTCCAATCTAAACTGTCTACGTCCCACTGTATGGTATGATAGCCACATTCTTCCGCGGCCTCAATTACCTTATTGTCATATTCTCCAAAAGGCGGACGGAACAGTTCCATTTCTACTCCTGTCAAATCTTTTACTTTTTCGTGAGCCGCATTCAATTCTGCTTTAATTTGTTCCTTGCTAAGTTGGCTCATATGAGGATGGGTAGCGGAATGGTTGCCCAAATCATGACCAGCTTCTGCAATTTTTTTCACTTCTTCCGGATAATCGTCCACCCAGTAGCCACACATAAAGAATGTTGTTTTTACGTCATTTTCTTTCAAAATACGTAATAATTCATCAGTGTCCTGTGCCCCCCAAGCAGCGTCAAAACTAATTGTAACTTTTTTTTCTGGCGTTTCAACACAATATATGGGCAACTTTCGTTCCGCTTCTGAAATATGTAGTCCAAAAACCGATTGTGCGACAGGGGGTACAAGTCGTACTACGACCCCTACAGCAACAAGAATACCAACGGCGCACAGCACCTTTTTCACCGAAAACGTAACAAATTTTATTTTTTTCATACGAAAGCCTCCTGAAAGATTTTATATTAATATATTCTTCCATGTTCTCAGATTATGTACCCAAAGCGGGAAATTAAGTCCTGAAATTTAATATGCTTCCCCTCCTTATCGCCGTTGACTTCCAATAAAAACAATGCTAGGATATATAAAGATACTATATTTTATTATTATTATTAATATATTTTAGTTGCTTGACGATTCTAAATAATCTAATGTATTAGGTAGGAGGTATTTTTACCATGGATAAAACTGTATACAAAGGATCGCTCCTTTCTATGTTTAGTGCTATGCTTTGGGGTGTTTCTGGTGCAGTCGGGCAGTTTCTTTTTCGTCAACGAGGCTTTGAACCCCAGTGGTTAGTAACAATCCGAATGCTTTTGTCCGGAATACTGATTCTTGGGTTTTTATATGGGAAAGAAAAAAATAAGATTTTTTGGGTTTGGCATAACAAAAAAGATGCCATTGATATGTTATTGTTTGCTATCGTTGGTATGCTGGCCACTCAATATACATATTTCGTAGCCATAGACCATTCCAACGCTGCAACAGCAACAGTGCTGCAATATCTGGCACCTGTAATCATCATGCTTTATATCTCCCTCCGCGGAAGAAAGCTGCCGAACTTTATGGAAATTCTTGCAGTTGTTTGTGCACTTATCGGTACATTTCTCCTTGCAACCCATGGGAAAATAGACTCCTTAAGTATTTCTGGTGCTGCTTTGTTCTGGGGCTTGGCATCGGCTTTTGCACTGGCTTTTTATTCTGTTCAGCCAAAACGGCTTCTGGATTCTTTTGATTCTATGACATTAATCGGTTGGGCTATGTTGGTTGGAGGATTTTTTATTAGCTTTGTAAATCCTCCGTGGAAGACAGCAGGCGTTTGGGACACCGCTTCTATTGGTTTTGTGATTTTTATCGTAATATTAGGCACACTGGTTCCTTATTCCTGTTATCTTTTTGGAATTAAAATGATTGGCGCAACAAAAGCGAGCCTTTTTGCATCAGTAGAACCCTTATCCTCTGCCATTGTTTCTATTGTATGGTTAGAGGTTTCCTTAGAATTTGTTGATATAATTGGGTTTATTTTTATCATTGCAACAGTATTTCTTCTTTCTATCAAGGTACCCATTCGCTCATCTAAAGCTAAATCATTACATATGCAAAATAACGAAAATTGATGCAAAAATTGTAAGAAGGGATATAGATTCTTACGTACTGTTTTTGGCATTATTAATTTTTGAATTACACATATCTTATTTTAAAGTTGTTAAAAGGACAGGTCTGTCCTTAGCTTGTAGACACAAAAAAGGTGCCTTACGCAAAGCGTAAGGCACCTTTTTTAGGAAGGTATAGGTTCCTATTTATATTTTGCCCGTACAAGATTTGTTGCACTGTAACTTTTTATCATATTATAATAAGGTACTTCTAAGCTCGTTAGCTGATTTTGGAGAGAGAAGGGCGGGGGCGATGTCAAATACGGTTTTTGCTCCCGTTGTGCCTTTTTGTGCCAGACGATAAGCTGCTCTTGCATAAGCTACCAAAATGCTACCTGTAAATTCTGGGTTGGAATCCAGTTTTAGGGAATACTCAATGATGTGATTGTTTTCTCCATTATGAGTTTTACCACTGCGTATCACAAAACCGCCATGGGGCATTTTACTGTGGTTTGCTTTGAGTTCCTCTGCGGAAATAAAGTTTACAGTTGTATTATAATCGGAAAAATAGTTTGGCATGGTTTTAATTGCTTCTTCGATTTCTTTATGGTCAGCACCGTCTTCTGCTACAACATAGCAAAGTCTGGTATGCTTTTGGCGAGTAGTTAGTTCTGGTTGGTTGCCGCTTCTGGCAGCATTGATTGCTTCTTCAACAGGAATGGTGTATTGAATGGCATTTTTTACGCCCTTGATACGTCTGATGGCATCGGAATGGCCTTGGCTTACGCCTTTGCCCCAGAAGGTGTAATAACTGCCTTCGGGTAAAATAGCTTCGCCGTAAAGACGGTTGATGGAAAACATACCGGGGTCCCAGCCAACAGAAATAATAGAAACGTGGCCTGTCTTAGTAGCTGCCTTGTCCATGGTTTCGAAATACTGGGGAATTTTTGCATGGGTATCAAAACTATCGATTGTGTTGAATAATGCTGCCATCTCTGGCCCTTGTACAGGGAGGTCTGTGGCGGAGCCACCACATAATATTACCACATCAATTTCATTCTTTAGAGATGCAGCATCTGCGGTGTTTCTTACTTTTACGCCTTCTGTTATCACACGGACTGTTTCCGGAGCTCTTCTGGTAAAAACTGTGGTAAGAATCATATCATGATTTTGTGCAAGGGCTAACTCCACACCTTTACCGATGTTGCCGTAGCCTGAAATTGCAACTCTGATTTTTTCTGTCATTTGTATTGCCTCCTTATAAAGTTGGATTTGTTAAAAATTATAACATTTCTGACCGTT
>CAZCDP010000090.1:5123-6166 GCA_964497675.1 uncultured Candidatus Epulonipiscium sp. | reverse complement strand
TTATTTATTCTGTAATAAATTCTTTACGTAACCGCTTACAATCTTATTGTCGGCACGGCCCTTCACCTTTGGTGTGATACTGGCCATAACCTTTCCCATATCTTTCATGGAGGTTGCTCCAACTTCATTTATAGTTTCTTCAATAATTTTTTGAATATCGCTCTCACTCAACTGCTCTGGAAGGTAATTCAACAATATTTCAATTTCTTTATTGAGTTTTTCTATCAAATCGGTTCTTCCGCTCTTTTCAAAATCAGGCAATGAATCACGACCGCTTTTCAGCTGTTTGGCAATCACATCAATGATACCTTCGTCGTCCAATTCAATCTTTTCATCTTTTTCAATTTGCAGAATACCCGAGCGAATAAGCTGTACAGTGTCCTTACGTATCGTATCTTTTTCTTTCATAGCACTTTTCAAGTCTGCGAAAAGCTGCTCTTTTAATGACATAAAATCATCCCTTTAGCTGAATACAAAATTATTTGAATTTGCGTTTTCTAGCCGCTTCGGATTTCTTTTTGCGTTTTACGCTGGGTTTATCGTAATGTTCTCTTTTGCGAACTTCTCCCATAATGCCGTCTTTTGCACAGCTTCTTTTAAAACGGCGAAGAGCGCTATCTAAGGATTCATTTTCTTTTACTTTTACCTCTGACATGAATTTCCCTCCCTCCAGGTGCGAGATTCGTTTGTTGCAAAATGACGAAAACGGATACTATCATCCTTTTTCATCACACACTATAGAATTATACACAAAAAAGCAATTCACGTCAACAAAAAATAGTCTTTTGCGCAATAAAACTTTTATATAAACGAAAGAACCTTGCTTCCTGCCACCCTGCCACAACATATGGTATGCAGACTTTCTCATCAATGGGCATCGTTTTGCTGAATCCGCTTAAATACGGCTATGCCCAGAGGCGGCACATTAATACTGATGCTGCTCTGACGTTGGTTCCATGGAATTCGCCGACTGAAAAGGGGCTTTCTGTTAATGACGCCACTACCGCCGTATTTTTCTTCATCGCTGTTAAAAACTTCTTCAT
>CAZCDP010000090.1:0-5113 GCA_964497675.1 uncultured Candidatus Epulonipiscium sp. | reverse complement strand
CGCCACAGGTACGCCCATGTGGTAATCAAAGTGGGTATCCGGCGTAAAGTTACAAACAAAAATCAATTCCCTGCTGTGGTCCCGTCCTCGCCGAATAAAGGTAACCACACTGGTTTCAATGTCATCACATTCAATCCATTCAAAACCTCTTGGGTCAAAATCCTGCTCCCACAAAGCTGGTTCCTTCCGATAAAAATAGTTCAAATCTTTCATATAAAGCTGCAAATGTTTGTGATTGTCATACTCCAGAAGATGCCAGTCCAGACTTCTGGATTCGCTCCATTCAGAGAACTGACCGAACTCGTTGCCCATAAACAGCAGCTTTTTTCCGGGGTGTCCATACATAAATCCATAGGCTACACGGAGATTGGAAAACCTTCTCCACATATCCCCGGGCATTTTATTAATCATAGAGCCTTTTCCATGCACTACCTCATCATGAGAAAGAGCCAGCACAAAGTTTTCCGTATAGGCATATACCATGCTGAAGGTAAGCTTTTCGTGATGATATTTCCGATAGATAGGGTCTTTTTTCAGATAGGACAGATAGTCATTCATCCAGCCTAGGTTCCATTTCATCCCAAACCCCAAACCACCTTGGTCAACGCTTTTTGTCACGCCTGCCCATGAGGTGGATTCCTCTGCAATCATCATAACCCCGGGATGTGTGCGAGTAATGATAGAATTCATGTGTTTCAAAAATTCCACGGCCTCCAGATTTTCTCTTCCGCCCCGTTCGTTGGGAATCCATTGCCCTTCATTTTTGCCATAATCCAGATAAAGCATGGAAGCCACTGCATCCACCCTTAAACCGTCCAGATGGAATTCCCGAACCCAGTAAATGGCATTGGCAATGAGAAAATTACGGACTTCATTTCTGCCATAATTAAAAATCAAGGTCCCCCATTCAGGATGTTCCGCCCTTTTTGGATTCTTATGCTCATAAAGTGCCGTACCGTCAAATCGTGCCAATCCAAAAGCATCCTTTGGAAAATGAGCCGGCACCCAATCCAAAATCACTCCAATCCCGTTGTTGTGACAAATATCAATAAATTCTTTAAAATCATAGGGTGTTCCAAAACGACTGGTAGGGGCATAGTATCCCGTCACCTGATACCCCCAGCTTCCGTCAAAAGGATGTTCTTCCAGAGGCAGCAGCTCAATATGAGTATACCCCATTTCCTTCACATATGCCACCAGCTTCACCGCAGCTTCCAGATAAGTAAGGGCACGGTTTCCTTCCTCGGGCATCCGCATCCAAGAACCCAGATGTACCTCATAGATATTCACAGGCTGTTGATAGAAGTTTTCTTTTTTTCTTTTTTCCAGCCAATCTTGATCCTTCCATTCGTAACTGCCGCTGTCACAAACCACAGATGCCGTTTCCGGTCGAACCTGTGCATAAAACGCATAGGGGTCTGCCTTGTCCACAACAAGATTATTTCTGTCCTTCACCTGAAATTTATATCGATCCAGCTCCTGCAATCCGGGAATAAATAGTTCCCATATCCCGGATTCCCCCAAAATTCGCATAGGATGCCGCTGTTCATCCCAATGATTGAAATCGCCGATAATGCTGACAGCTTTGGCATTCGGCGCCCAAACGCCAAAAGCCACGCCCTTAATGCCCTCCACGCTGATGGGATGGGCGCCCAACTTTTCGTAAATTTTATAATGGGTTCCTGCTCCGAAAAGGTATCTATCATATTCGGAAATCACCGGCGGAAAGGAATAAGGGTCAAAGGTCGTCCACTTTTTTTTCTGAAAATCCTCTATTTTTAACTTGTACCGAAACCACTTAGATCTGTTTTCGATGACCACTTCAAAAAAGCCATCCTCGTGAATCTTAAGCATTTCATAGGTTTTCTCCCGGTCCTCCGCATCTACGACAGTGATTTTCTTTGCCTGAGGAATAAACACCCTTACCGCCACAATTCTTTTGCCTGCCTTCTCTACTTCGTGCATTCCTAAAATACGGTGAGGCTCCTCATGTTCTACATTTATAATTTTAAATAGTTCATTTAAGCTGGTGGTTGTAATCATCTTTTCGCCGCAAGTGCAGCTTCACCCCTCTCGCTGTCTATTGCAATTGAATTCCCTTATGCCAAAACACACTGCCAAAGCTTGCTTATTTTACCTCAAACAAAAACAAGCTGCACTTCAAAAGTCTTTCCTGACCATAGAATTTCAATAATTCCATTATACCCCACCAACCAAGATTTTTCCAGTATATACTTCCCCTTGACGTCGAACATATTTTATCACAGCCTTTTGATTTTTTCTTTCATAAAAATCCCCCTTTAAAAAAACGTCGAGGATAGGCAAATCCTATACTTTGTATATTTTTTGACAATCTCGGGGGTGCCAATAAAATGGGTACACTTCCAAAATTCTTGTTTTACCCCTTTTTTAGCACTGTTTTTAAAATTCTTATTATGTTTGTCGACACTTTCAAACATTTAAATACAATTTCTTTTTTCATATGATTTCTTACAAAGCTGTTAATCTCGCTTTTCTGTTAATTATTTAATTAGTATATTCCTTGCACTCCAAGTGCTTACAACCTTTTTAAGTAAAGCTTCCCTAAGATTTTAGTCATTTAGTTACTTTTTTGTCCGTTCTTCGTTTATTTTCCATAAAAATACATTATTTTTTTTGTTTTTTTACTCATTTTTTTATAGAATATATTAGTTTTTTTCCATTTTCCTAATACGAAATGTTAAATACTTCTAACATTTATTTATTGTCGTTATTAATTTAACATAACCTCTTGCTTTTTTTTATGACAGGCGTATACTTAAGGTATTATTGATTAAAATATGGAAATAGTTGCCGTTGTGTTTTTTTTAACACTGCCTGACGTTTTCAAAAAAAGGGAGAGATATTTTATGACAGGTTTAGAAAAAGTTTTCTTACAGAAATACCTAGAAAAATTTGATGAATCCCCATTCTCCGTTACCCTGCCGGATGGTAAATCCTTTACCATCGGAGAAGGTAAGCCTCAGTTTGAAGTTGTGCTGCATGAGGACATTCCCAAGGCAGAACTTTTGACAAGCACCTCTCTGGCACTGGGCGAAGCTTATATGGACAAAACTCTGGAAATCAAAGGTGATTTGTTCCACGCTTTGGATATGTTCCTAGGCCAGATGCCAAAATTTACAACAGATAAAAATGCATTAAAACATATTATCCATCCTTCCAATTCTATCAAACATCAAAAAGACGAAATCCATTACCATTATGATATCGGAAACGATTTTTACAGCTTGTGGCTAGACAAGACCTTGAGTTACTCCTGCGGTTATTTCAAAAAAGAAACAGATACCCTATACGATGCGCAAATGAATAAAATCCACCATACTCTAAAAAAACTGAATTTAAAAGAAGGTATGTCTCTTTTAGATATTGGCTGCGGCTGGGGCTATCTGCTCATAGAGGCTGCAAAAAAATATAAAATCCATGGCGTTGGAATCACACTAAGCGAAGAACAATACAAAAAATTTAACGAACGGATTAAAGAAGAACAGTTAGAAGACTATCTGGAAGTAAAAATTATGGATTATCGTGAGCTTGAAAAATCAGGCCTTCATTTTGACCGTATTGTAAGTATTGGTATGCTGGAACACGTAGGACGGGAATATTACGAATCCTTTATCAAAAATGTCAATGCTGTTCTGAACCCAAGCGGTGTCTTTTTGCTGCACTACATCAGTGCAAAACAAGAATTCCCGGGAGATCCATGGATTAAAAAATATATTTTCCCCGGCGGTGTCATCCCAAGCCTGCGAGAGATTTTGACCATCTCCGGAGATTATAATTTTTATACCGTAGATGTGGAAAGCCTGCGCCGCCACTATATGAAAACCCTCCTTTGCTGGAACAAAAATTTCCAGAACCATAAAGCAGAGATTGCCGAAAAATTTGACGAACGCTTCACCCGTATGTGGGAACTTTATCTCTGCTCCTGTGCCGCTACCTTCCATAACGGTATCATTGACTTGCATCAGTTGATGCTCACCAAAGGTGTCAATAACACCTTGCCTATGACAAGGGAATACCTCTATCATGAGGACTGAAAAAACAATCCTTTAACGAAAACCCCTTGCCAAAATCCTAGGAGCTGCGTTTTCCCCAAAAATAACAGACACCCCTCTTTGTGTTCCCCTAAAACGGAGTAACCCTGCCACAGCAGGGACTCCGTTTTTATCTCTTAAAATTCCCGCTTCTTCTGCTTTATCCCAAGCCTTGGAAGGTGTTACCTCGAAACCACCACGAGGGTGCAACCCTCTATCCATAACGGAAGACTACGTTTTCCCATGAACGCTTTTTGCCCCTCTTTTTCTCGTAGGGTACTGGCAAGAAGACCAGACACCCATAGGGCGGATTTGCGGAGTAAGCTGCTGAGAAAAGGGGAGAGTTTGAAGCAAAGCTTCAAGGTCTTATGTTTATGCTTTTTTGAAACGCTGCCGCCTTTTTATTTAATTCTATCAATCATATCAATCAATTCATCAATTTTTGCTTCCTCCCTGCCCTCTGCCACCGCTTCCCTGACACAGCATTTCATATGGGCGCGTAGAATTTCTCGGTTAGCCTTTCGCAAAATAGCATCCGTTGCCATGATTTGATTGGAAATATCCACACAATAGCGGTCATCCTCCACCATTTTTATGATTCCTTCCATCTGTCCTTTGGCTGTTTTCAAAAGCCGCATGATTTGTTCCTGATTTGCTTTCATGATTTTCTTCCCCCATTTTATTGAATATCGACTACTTGATAACCCGCATCCGTTACAGCTTTGACTAATGCTTCCTCGCTGATTTCTTTCGTTGCTGTCACTACGGCTTTTTTGTCCTCCAGACTAACCACAGCCGTAACGCCATCCATGTCATTTAACGCTTTTTCCACTCTGCCGGTGCAGTGGGTACACATCATACCATCAATCCATATTGTTTTATTCATATTTATTTCCTCCTCATTATCTTTTTCTATTTTTACTTTTTCCTCAATTTTCGGTTCTTTCACCCCTTTTTCGTATGGGAAATCGGGCCGAAACAGTTTTAATCGCAGTGCATTGGTCACAACAAATACAGAACTAAAACTCATGGCGGCGGCC